>JAODMV010000125.1 GCA_025464875.1 Arthrobacter sp.
CGGCGCCGACGCGGGAGCGCCAGGGGCCCGACGGCGTCGACCTTGAGGGCCTGGAAACGGTAGAGGTGCCGGACGACGTCGCCGGCCTGGAAACCGTTCCGGTGGAAACTCCGCTGCCGGTGGAAGGACGCCTGACCCGGCTGCGCGAACGCCTGGTCAAGTCCAACACCATCCTGGGCAAGGGCCTCCTGGCCCTGCTCTCCGCGGACAAGATCGATGAGGACGTCTGGGACGAGGTGGAGGAGACCCTCCTGCTCGCGGACCTCGGCACCGAACCGACCATGCAGCTCGTGGAGGCGCTGCGGGAGCGCGTCAAGGTGCTCGGAACCCGCTCCCCGGAGCACGTCAAGGCACTGCTGCGTGAAGAACTCATCAAGCTCGTGGACCCGACCATGGACCGCAGCCTGCGGGTTGAGCGCCATGCCGACAAGCCCGCCGTCGTGATGGTTGTGGGCGTCAACGGCGTCGGCAAGACCACCACGGTCGGCAAGCTCGCCCGCGTGCTGGTGGCCGAGGACAAGGACGTCCTGCTGGGCGCCGCGGACACCTTCCGTGCCGCGGCCGCAGAGCAGCTGGCGACGTGGGGGCAGCGCGTGGGCGTCCCCACCGTCAAGTCCGACGTCGACGGTGCCGACCCGGCGTCCGTGGCCTATGAGGCGGTCAAGGCCGGCATCGACCAGGAAGTCGACGTCGTCATGGTCGACACCGCCGGCCGCCTGCAGAACAAAGTCGGCCTGATGGACGAGCTCGGCAAGGTCAAGCGGGTCATCGAAAAGCTTGCCGAGGTGGACGAGGTGCTCCTGGTCCTGGACGCGACCACGGGCCAGAACGGCCTCAACCAGGCCCGGGTCTTTTCCGAGGTCGTGAACATCACCGGCATCGTCCTGACGAAGCTGGACGGCACCGCCAAGGGCGGGATCGTCGTCGCCATCCAGAAGTCACTCGGCGTTCCGGTCAAACTGATCGGTCTCGGCGAGGGCGCGGACGACCTGGCGCCCTTCGACGCCGAAAGCTTCGTCGACGCCCTGCTGAACTAGGCGCCCGCTGAACTGGGCGCCTGCTGAACTGGCGCAGACAAAAGTGCCTCCGTTTCCTGTCCCGGAAACGGAGGCACTTTTGCGTGGCCTGCCGCCCGGAGTCCTGCCGCCCGGGCTCCAGCTGGTCCTGAGGAGCCCGGCCTAGTACGTGAAGTTCAAGACGGTCACGGTGCCGGCGGTCAGCTTGAATGTCTGGGTGTCGGATCGGAAGGCGAAGCCGGGCACCGTTGCGCGTTCGGCGAGGGGCGTGGGCTCCGACGTGGCGCCGTCGATCACGGTTTTGTCCTCCGCGGCGTAGCTGGGGCCGCTGAGCTGGCTCATCGTCCCGGTCACGGCTCTGCCGGGCAGCTTGAGCGTGACATCCGTCTGGGCCGCGGTTTCGGGGTTGTTCTCGTTGACGAGGACGACCGTCGTGCTTCCGTCCTCGTGCTGGAGGGCATAGCTGAAGGCCAGGCCGCCGCCGGAACTGTTCAACTTCAGGAATTTTCCGGCGCTGAGCTCGGCGACCATGGAGATGCCGAAGAAGTTGGCCCGGCCGGACATCCGGCCGTTGCCCTCCGGGTAGGCGCCCGCGCTGCAGATCGCGGACATCGGCGGGCCGCCCTTGCACGTGAGCATGGAGCTGTGGAAGCCGATCTTGGTCACGCCCAGCTGCGCGGCGTTGAGGGCGTAGTCGACGGTCCACAGGGCCGAGGCGTGCGTGCGGGACGTCTCGTTCGATCCCGGGCAGGCGGCGATCCCAGTCTCCGGCAGCCAGGTTTCCAGGCCTGCCGCCTGGCCGGCCTTCAGGGCGGCCTGCTGGTAGTCGGCGGCACGGTCGTGCATCAGCCGGCTCATCAGGTTCGCCATGGTGGGTGACCCCTTGGGGTCGCTGCCGTTACAGCTGTACAGCGGATAGTTGTGGAAGGACAGGATTTTTTTCTGCGGGATATCCGCGTCGATGAACGGCTGCCACCACTTCTGGTCATAGGCCCCCGGCCCCGAAATGGGGACGTCGGGGGCAACCGTGTGGATGGCCTCCGCATAGGCTTTGAGTTCTCGGAGGTACTGCTCCAGGCTGTAGCCGTCGGTGCGCACGTCGTTGAAGACGTAGCCGTTCGGCTCGTTTCCGACCGTGATGCTCAGCAGCCGCTCGCCGAAGATCTGCGAGGCGTGCTTGACCATGTCCGCCGCACGGTCCGGGTTGTAGTGGCCCAGGTCGACGGTGAGGCTGACCTTCGCGTCCCCGGCCGCCAGCAACGTATTCACCCGGGTCAGGTCCGCCGGCCCCACGGCCCTGGCCGGGTGCGCGGCATCGCCCCGGTAGGGAAGCGCTTCGTTCGATGACGTCCAGAAGAACCGGCGGTCCACGGCATTTCCGCCGAAGCGGAGGACGGGCTGGTCGATCTCCTTGAGCAGTTTCACCATCGAGGCATTGCCGCTGCTGAGGTCCGGGTCACCCAGGTCCGTGGCCTCCAACGATATCCCCGCGAAGCCCTTGTTCAGGGAGGTGCCCACGAGGTCCCTGCTCGCCTCAACCCTGAGCGGCTCGACCTTCTCCAGCGGCGAGCCGGCCGGCGGCGCCGGCTGATCGTAATAGGTGACCGCGGGTCCGGCCTCCGCAGCGGCCGCAGGCCCGGACGATGCGGAAGATGCGGCAACCGGAGTGGAAGGTGCCGGTGCCGGCGAGCCGAGGGTGAGCGGGAGGACCACCGCCGCTCCCGCCACGACGGCCGCGATGCCGGCGGCCGCGAAGACCCGCGTGCGCTTGGTCGTCCTCGCGTCCGCGGGATCCGTGGGGCCGGGGCTGGCTGCTTTCCCGGGGGAAGAGTCGAAGTGGGCCATGGGGCGGTACCTCCGGACGGTTGTGGCGGGTGTGCCCCAGCATAGCCAAGGGTCGGCCGCCGCGGGACTACCCGGCGACCGCGCCGGGCTGATCCTTTGCCGGGTCCGGCCGTTGGAAGGTCTCGCGCGCCAGCAGCCAGGCCATGGCAGCGGCGAGCAGGATGCCGCCGGTGACGCCGAACGCCCAGCCGTAGCCCAAGCGGTCCGCGAGCAGGCCGGCGACCACCGGGCCGATGATCGCACCGCTGTCCGCGGTCATCTGGAAGACGGCGAGCACCCGGCCGCCCGAACGTTCATTGCCGATCACATCGGCCATGGCCGCCTGCTGGGCCGGGCCCAGCAGCCCGGAACCGATCCCGGCGAGAGCGGATGCCAGCAGGAACCAGGGCAGCTCGTGGGTGAAGCCGATGGCTGCTGTGGCCGTGCCGGTGACCAGCAGGCCGGCGATCATCAGGGGCTTCCGGCCGAGGCTGTCCGCCAGCCGGCCGGAGAAGGTCAGCGCCGCCGCGTTCCCCGCCGCGAACACCGCCAGCGCCCACCCGGCAGACTCGGGGCCCGCGCCGAGCGCCGCGACGGCGAAGAGCGGCACCGTGGCCATCCGCACACCGAAAGTGGCCCAGCCGTTGGCGAAGCTGGAAAACAGCCCCGCCCGGTAGGCGCTGTCCCGCAGCGCTTCGCGGAGCTCCATCGCCGGGGCGGTCGCGCCCGGCAGGCGTGAGGCTGCCGGGACGTGGCTGAGCTGTGTCTGCACCACGACGGCGGCCAGCACCAGCGCCGCCGCGTAGGCGAGGAACGGGACCCGCAGGCCGAAGTTCGCGAGCAAGCCGCCGACGATCGGACCGCAGACGTTTCCGATCAGGAAGGCCGAGGCGTAGGCCCCGGAGACCCGGCCGCGGCTTTCAGGCGGCGCCAGCCGGACCACCAGGGCCATTGACGCCACCGTGAACATCACCGAGCCCGCGCCGCCCAGTCCCCGGAATACCAGCAGCTGCCAGTAGTCCTGGGCGAAGGCGCAGGCCGCCGTGGACGCTGCCACGATCAGCAGCCCGGTGACGTAGACCGGGCGTTCGCCCAGCCTCACAATCAGGGCCCCGCCGGCCGGCGCGAAAACGAGCCGCATGAAGGCGAAGATGCTCACGATCACGGCCGCCGCCGTCGCGCCGACATCAAAGGTGGTGGCGAACTGGGGAAGCACCGGCGCGACCAGGCCGAAGCCGATCGCGATGAGGAAAGCGGCGACCAGCATCACCTTGATGTCCCGGGGCAGCCGCTTGCCGCCCGGTTGCCGGCCGCCTGCCTGCGGCTGGGCGCCGCCGGTGGGGCGGGAGGTCTTGCTCATGGTGCGGTCATCCTTTGGGGATCTGGGGGAGGGCATGACGGGGCCGTGCCGAAGGAGGGGCGTGATGCAACGTGTGAAACACAACCGTAACAAGCGGGAGACGCACCATTTACTTCCGGGAGGTTCTTGTAACACCCCGGCAATGTAAAACCCCCGCGGGTGAAACACGCCCCGGCGAAACTCTTTCTAGAACGCAAACGCGTTGGGCAGGCGGAGCAATCCGCACGGGCAACCTAGCTCGCTTCTCAAAGGAGGGCACCATGGAACTTACCGCAGCGAACGTATGGCTGATGATGGCAGCGGCACTCGTGCTGTTCATGACACCGGGTCTGGCATTTTTCTACGGCGGCATGACGCGCGCCAAGGCCGCACTGAACATGATGATGATGAGCTTCATCTCCATCGGCATGGTCGGTGTGGTCTGGGTGCTCTGGGGCGCCTCGATGAGTTCCGGCGCGGGCTTCCTGCAGATGGTCGGGAACCCGTTCGCCACCTTCGGGCTGGAGGGCATCAGTACCCCTGACGGCCTGATCAAGGCCGGTTACGCGGCCACCTTCGCCATCATCACCGTGGCGCTGATCAGCGGGGCCATCGCGGACCGCGCGAAGTTCGGCGCCTGGTCGGTCTTCGTCCCCGTCTGGGTGACGCTGGTGTACTGCCCGCTGGCCTACATGGTCTGGGGCGGCGGGCTGTTCGGCCCGGAAGGCGCCGTCGGCCAGGCCCTCGGCCCGGCGATCGACTTCGCCGGCGGCACCGTCGTGCACATCAACGCAGGCGTCGCCGCACTGGTCCTCGTGCTGATCATCGGCAACCGCAAGGGCTTCGGCAAAGACCCGAACCACCGTCCGCACAACGTCCCGTTCGTCATGCTCGGCGCGGCAATCCTGTGGTTCGGCTGGTTCGGCTTCAACGGCGGCGCAGCCGCGACGGCGGAGCAGGGCGGCCTGATCTGGGTCAACACCC
>JAODMV010000083.1 GCA_025464875.1 Arthrobacter sp.
GAGCGCGAGGGCGGTGGCCACCGAGGAGGCGGCCAGCGCGTCGAGGGTGAGGACCGTGGCCTTCGGGGTGCCCGTGGAGCCGGAGGTCCGCACCACCACGGCGGCATCTTCAACCCCGGGAACGTCCACGGCGGACACCACCGGCTGCCCGTCCGGGCCGGCGGACAGTTCGACGGCGGGGCCCTCGCCGCGCAGGGCTGCGGCCAGGGCCGCGAGGGCAGGTTCGATGTTCACGGGTCCAAAAGCGACGGGGCCGGAGGTCATAGGGTCCTTCTTAGAAGTAGTACGGGAACTGGGACCAGTCCGGATCGCGCTTCTCGAGGAAGGCCTCCTTGCCTTCCACCGCCTCGTCCGTCATGTACGCCAGGCGTGTGGCCTCGCCGGCGAACACCTGCTGGCCCGCCAGCCCGTCGTCGGCCAGGTTGAAGGCGAACTTGAGCATGCGGATGGCCTGCGGGGACTGGCGGGCGATGTCCGCGGCGTATTCCAGGGCCACCTCCTCGAGGCGTTCGTGGTCCACCGCCTCGTTGACCGCTCCCATCCGGACCATGTCCTCGGCCGAGTATTCGCGGGCCAGGAAGAAGACCTCGCGGGCGGCTTTCTGGCCGATCTGGCGGGCGAGCAGCGCGGAGCCGTAACCGGCGTCGAAGCTGCCGACCGTGGCGTCCGTCTGCTTGAACTTGCCGTGCTGGCGGGAGGCGATGGTGAGGTCGGAGACAACGTGCAGCGAGTGCCCGCCGCCGGCCGCCCAGCCGTTGACGACCGCGATGACCACCTTGGGCATGGTGCGCATGAGCCGCTGGACCTCGAGGATGTGCAGCCGGCCGGCGCGGGCGGGATCGATGGTCTCGTGGGTGACGCCATCCGCATAGCGGTATCCGTCGCGGCCGCGGATCCGCTGGTCCCCGCCGGAGCAGAACGAGTGGCCGCCGTCCTTGGGGGAGGGGCCGTTGCCGGTGAGCAGCACGGTCGCCACATCCGGGGTCATCCGGGCGTGGTCCATGGCGCGGTACAGCTCGTCCACGGTGCCCGGACGGAACGCATTGCGGACCTCGGGCCGGTTGAAGGCGATGCGGACCGTGGGCAGGTCGCGCACCACCGAGCCGTCCGCGGAGCGCTCCACCTGCCGGTGGTAGGTCATGTCCTGGAAGTCGTCGAAACCGGACACGCTGCGCCAGCGGGTGGGGTCAAAGACGTCGGATACTTTGGCGGGGAGTTCGTTGCTCACACCCCGAGTCTAGTAATCGGCATCAGCTGATGCAGAACTCGTTGCCCTCCGGGTCGGCCATCGTGTGCCAGGAATGCGGTCCCTGGCTGGCCGTCCAGAGGAGCGTGGCGCCGCGGGCTTCAAGCGCGGCCCGCACGTCGTCCTTGTCCGCGCCCGCGAGGTTGACGTCCCAGTGGACCCGGTTCTTGATGGTTTTTTCTTCCGGGACCGTCTGGAAGAGAATGCGGCGGGTGGGCGGTTTGGCGTCGAGTTCTTCGGGCGGGCGGATGGCTGCCCCGGCACCCCACACGAGTCTGCCGTGGTGCCGCACCGTGTCCGCCTCGGTGGCGAAGCCCTGCTCGATCATGGAGCGGATGAACGCCTCATCCTGCGGCTCCACCGCCCAGTCCAGCGTTTCGGCCCACCAATCGGCCAGCTCATGCGGATTCGTGCAGTCGACTGCTACCTGGATGTTGAGTGTCATGGAAAGAAAGTACGACGGCGGCGGGCGCTGCGGTAGGGGGCCCGGCTCGGCAAGGCGTCGGCACGAACCGGCCGGAAGGGAACCGGCCGATAGGAGCTGCCAGGACTACCCCTGGACCTGCTGCAGCTGCTCGAGGACCTCGGGCGGGATTGCATAGATGAAGATGACCGCCAGCAGGTTCTTCGAGGCATGGACGAAGTAGGCGAACATCACGTTCCGGCCGGTCCAGACATAGACAAATACCAGCACGGCGCCCATCGCGAGGTAGGGCACCATCACCGGCAGGGTCAGCTGTTCCTGACCGACGATGTGCAGGGCCGCGAACAGCACCACGGACAGCGTGCAGCAGACCCAGATGTTGACCCGGCGGCTCAGCTTGCCGATCAGCAGGTGGCGGAAGATGTACTCCTCCACAAACGGGCCCACGAACACCAGCAGGGGCACCATCAGCCAGGCCGGGACCTGCTGCATGAGCGCCTGGAGGCCGGCCTGGTTGGCAGATGTCGGGCCCGGCCCGCTGAGCGCCGCCAGGACCGCGGTGAGGATCAGCATCGCCAAGACCGCCAGCGGAATCATCAGCAGGGTAAACCACGGGCGGGTGGCCAGGACCCGGAGGTCGCGGGCGACGACGCGCCGGGCGGCGGCCAGGGCCAGGAGTCCGACGGACCCGTAGAACAGCAGGTTCACGGAGTAGGACGCCACGGCCGGGTTCGGCGACAACTGCAGCAGCAGCGGCGCGATCAGATCGCCGGCAACGGCAAAGAACGCGGCCACGGCCGCATAGAGCCCGCAGGTGGCGAGATCAAGCCCGGAGAACCGGTAGAGTTCCGGCCGCGGAGCCGGTGGTGTTCGGAGAACTGTGCCCATGTCACCAGCCTAGCGTCGTGGCGGGTGGGCGGGCAGTGAGTGGGCAGGGAGCAGCCCGGAGGCGGGGGAGGATCTGCCGGTGAGGGTGCGGGGAGAGCGTGCCTGGGCCGGTATTGCCCTCGTCACGGCGCGCTCCCGAATGCTAGTACACTAGGTGTGCCGCGCAAACTTCGACACTATGTGAGATTCGACGCATATTGTTGCTCCGTTGAGGGTTCAGCCCGCATTTTGTGCACCCGACGTCACGGTCACGTCCCGGCCCCGAGCTACATAAGGAATAGTTGTGCCACAAACTCCAACCGAACTTAAGAGCGCGCCGGCGCAATCCGCCGTCGTCGACTCGACTCTCAGCGCCGAGGGCTACAAGAAAACCCTGGGCCGCCGCCATGTCACCATGATCGCGATGGGCGGCGCCATCGGCGTCGGCCTCTTCATGGGTGCCGGCGGGCGTCTGGCCTCCACCGGCCCCGCCCTGATCTTCTCCTACGCGATCGCCGGCGTCATCGCCTACCTGCTGATGCGGGCCCTCGGCGAGCTCATCATGTACCGGCAGACGTCCGGCTCCTTCGTCAGTTACGCCGGCGAGATGTTCGGCAAGAAGGGCGCGTACCTCTCCGGCTGGATGTACTTCATCAACTGGGCCATGACCGGCATCGCGGAACTGATCGCGATCGGGCTGTACTTCCAGTTCTTCTTCCCCAACGTTCCCGTGGAGCTCTCCGCCATCGCTGCCCTGGTGCTGCTGGTGGCCGTGAACCTGCTCAGCGTGAAGGCGTTCGGCGAGTTCGAGTTCTGGGCGTCCTGCCTCAAGGTGGCCGCGATCCTGATCTTCCTGGCCGTGGGCACCTTCATGGTGGTCACCAACGCCAAGGTCGGCGACGGCCATGCCTCGGTCAGCAACCTCTTCCATGATGACGGCGGCATGTTCCCCAAGGGCGCGCTGGTCATGATCCTGGTCCTGAACGCCGTGATTTTCGCCTACAACGCGATCGAACTCGTGGGCATCACCGCCGGCGAGATGAAGAACCCGGAGCGCGAGGTGCCGAAGGCGATCCGCGCCGTCGTGCTGCGCATCGTGGTGTTCTACGTCGGTTCCGTGACCCTGTTGGCCATGCTGCTGCCCTCGGACCAGTACAAGGCCGGCGTCTCACCGTTCGTGACCGTGTTCGGGCAGATGGGCCTGGGCTGGATGGGCGACGTCATGAACATGATCGTCATCACCGCAGCGCTGTCCTCCTGCAACTCCGGGCTGTACTCGATCGGCCGGATCTTCCGCACCATGGCCAACAACGGCCACGCCCCGCAGTGGCTCACCAGGATGTCCACCAGCCGGGTGCCGTACGCGGCCATCCTGGCCATCGGCGGGGTCTACCTCGTGGGCATCCTGCTGAACATCTGGCTGGGCGGTTCCTACGCCTTTGACCTGGCCTTGAACTCGGCCTCCATCGGCGTGATCTTCACCTGGGGTTCCATCTTCGCCAGCCAGATCGCCCTGCGGAAGAAGAAGGGCAAGGTCTCCAGCCTGCCCATGCCTGGGGCCCCATGGACCAGCTGGGCCGGACTCATTGCGCTGCTGGCCATCGCGGTGCTGATCGGCTTCGACACCATGACGAACAAGGAGACCGGCGACGTGTTCCCGCTGGGCCTGTGGACCCTGGCCACTATCCCGTTCTTCGCCCTCGTGCTGTGGCTTGGCTGGCAGAAGGTCAAGCACAACGAGCCCAAGAGCGAGCTCTTCAGCTAGTTTCTGGGCGGTCGAAGCAACTAGCGGCAACAACGGCAGACGGCGGCGGCCCTCCATCGGGAGGGGCCGCCGCCGTCGATTAACCGCGCGGGCGCGGGTTGAGCCGCGGCGCTCCGCCGTCGGGCGGGCGGGCGCAAGGACGGCGTCGGACCCCCCAAAGGAAAGTCCGACGCCGTCGGCTCTGCAGGCTTAAGTCGTTGCTAAGGACTAGTCCCGCTTGACTGCGTCCTTCACGTTTTCGCCGACCTTCTTTGCGTCGGCTACGACCTGGTCCTTCTGGCCCTCGGCCCGCAGCCGGTCGTTGTCCGTCGCGTTTCCAGTAGCTTCCTTGGCCTTGCCGCCGAGGTGCTCTGCTTCATTCTGAATCTTGTCTCCGAGACCCATGGTGTGACCCACCTTTCGTTTCCGATTGAAATTCAACGCGCCTCCACCGTAACACAAAGCATGCTTACTATTTCAAGGGATCCCAAAGATCGTTCCGCTGCCGGGGCCGCTGCCGGGCCGGTACCAGGCCGCGCCGGCGGGCGGCGGCGGAAGCCGCGGGATGGGTGAAAAAATCCGCCGCACCCGGCTAGGCTCGAGCCATGGAGCACAAGACCAGTCTTACGCAGCACATCCATGCCCCGACGGACAAGGTGTGGGCGGTCATTTCCGACATCCCGGGATCGGCGGCAACACTTTCGAGCATCGACTCGGTCCAGATGCTTAGCGACGGGCCGTACGCCGAGGGCACGCGGTGGAAGGAAACCCGCGTCATGATGGGGCGCGCCGAAACCGTGGAGATGTGGGTGTCGCAGTGCGAGCCGCCGTCCCCGCACCGCGGCGGTTCAGCGAGTACCACGGTCAAGGCCGCTCAGGGCGGCGCCGACTACACCACCCGGTTCGCGCTAGCCGAGCGCGACGGCGGGACGGACCTGACCCTGACGTTCGGGGCCGAGGTCAACAATCCGAGCCGGCTCAGTAAGTTCATGATGGCCGTGTTCGGCCCGATCGGCCTGCGCATCACGCGCAAGGCGCTGTCCAGGGACCTGGCGGAAATCGCGGCCAAGGCCGAGTCGCTCTGATGGCGCGCGGAACTGCCGCTGCAGGCGGCTCGGCCAAGGCGCGCAAGGTCACCGCTCCCCGGCTCCCCAGCGTGCGCCTGCAGGGGCTGCGCGACGATCCGGCGCCCGAGTTCCGGCGCGGCGAGCGGTACGACGGCGTCCGCTACAGCCGGGCGGCGGCCGACGGGCTCGAGCTCAGCGGCACGGATTTCGCCGAATGCGAGTTTGCCGGCGTCTCCTTCAGTGAAACCCAGCTGCGGGGCGCCACCTTCCGCGACTGCGTCCTGGCCGAGATGTACGCCCCGGTGTTCAGGGCGGCCCGGACGAGCCTGCGTGACGTCGAGATCGGCAATCCCCGCTGGGGTTCCGCGGAACTCTACGAAAGCGGCTGGCAGTCGGTCCGGATCGACGGCGGCAAGCTCGACTACGTGAACCTGCGCGGCGCCAAGCTGACGGATGTGCAGATCAGCGACTGCATCATCAACGAACTGGACCTCGCATCCTGCACCGCCACCCGTGTGGCGCTGAAGAACTGCACCATCGGCACCCTGGATCTCAGCGGCGCCAGGCTCAAGGACTTCGACCTGCGCGGCACGGATTTCCGCGTTCTCAGCGGGCTGGACAGCCTGTCGGGTCTGGTGATCGACGACTACCAGCTCACGTTGCTGGCACCACTGCTGGCGAGCCACCTGGGCGTGGTCGTCGCCTAACCCCTTTCGTGCCCTTCCGTTAACCTGGGCCGCCGGTTGACCCGCCTGTTCCGCCGTGTAATCTTTTATAGAACGAACGGTCGGTAAAGCAGCGCTGGAGCGGCGGAGCCAGTTGCCGCGCCGGAGAACGGTTCTTATCGATGACAGTGCCGTCTATCGCGGAAAGGGTGTACCCATGGCAACAGCAGTTGCAGGACCACAGGCGTTTCTCGTAGGCGGTGCCCGCACCGCAGTGGGACGTTACGGCGGCGCGCTGTCCTCGGTCCGCCCCGACGATCTGGCAGCGCTGGTGGTCCGCGAGGCGGTGGTCCGCGCCGGCGTCGACCCGGACAGCATCGACGAGGTGATCCTCGGCAACGCCAACGGAGCAGGGGAGGAAAACCGCAACGTGGCCCGGATGGCCAGCATCCTCGCGGGCCTTCCCCTGCACATTCCCGGCATCACCGTGAACCGGCTCTGCGCCTCCGGGCTGAGCGCCATCATTCTGGCCAGCCAGATGATCAAGTCCGGCGCCGCGGACATCGTGATCGCGGGCGGCGTCGAGTCCATGAGCAGGGCTCCCTGGGTGCAGGAAAAGCCCCGGACCGCGTTCGCGAAGCCGGGCGAAATCTTCGACACCTCCATCGGCTGGCGTTTCGTCAACCCGCTGTTCCAGAAGGGTGAGCTGTCCCGGGACGGCAAAATGACCTACTCCATGCCGGAAACAGCCGAGGAAGTCGGCCGCGTGGACGGCATCTCGCGCGAGGACGCGGACGCTTTCGCCCTCCGCTCCCACGAATGCGCCCTCGCCGCGATCGCCGCGGGCAACTTTGCCGAGGAAATCGTCCCCGTGACGGTCAAGTCCCGCAAGGGCGATACGGTCGTGGACACCGATGAAGGCCCCCGCGCCGGCACCACCATGGAGGTGCTCGCCGGGCTCCGCCCCGTCGTCGCCGGCGGCTCCATCGTCACCGCCGGCAACTCCTCCACCCTCAACGACGGCGCCTCCGCCATCATCGTGGCCTCCGAGGCGGCGATCGAGAGGCTCGGCCTGACGCCGCGCGCCCGCATTCTCGACGGCGCCTCCGCCGGCTGCGAGCCAGAGATCATGGGAATCGGCCCGGTTCCGGCAACGGAGAAGGTCCTCAAGCGGACCGGGCTCAGCGTCGGCGACCTGGGTGCCGTCGAACTGAACGAGGCGTTCGCCACCCAGTCGCTCGCCAGCATGCGCAGGCTCGGCCTGGACCCGGAGATCGTGAACCGCGACGGTGGCGCGATCTCCCTGGGCCATCCGCTGGGTTCCAGCGGCTCACGGATCGCCATCACGCTGCTCGGCCGGATGGAACGCGAAGACGCGGCCCTCGGACTCGCCACCATGTGCATCGGCGTCGGCCAGGGCACCGCGATGCTGCTGGAGCGGGTCTAGTGGCGGAGCAGCGGACAGTGTTCAACAGGCAAGATTTCAGCACGCTCCTGATCGAGGAGCGCCCGGACCGGCTGGTGGTGCTGCTCAACCGCCCCGAGGTCCGCAACGCGATCGACCAGCAGATGGTCGACGAGCTCCACCTTGTCTGCGCCGCCCTGGAGCGGAACCCCAAGGTGCTCATCATCGCCGGAGTGGACGGCGTCTTCGCCTCCGGCGCGGATATCGGCCAGCTGCGCGAGCGCCGCCGCGACGATGCCCTCCAGGGGATCAACTCGACGATCTTCGTGCGGATCGCCAAGCTCCCGATGCCCGTGATCGCGGCCCTGGACGGCTTCTGCCTGGGCGGCGGCGCCGAGCTGGCCTATGCCGCCGACTTCCGGATCGGCACGCCGAGCGTGCGAATCGGCAACCCGGAGACGGGGCTGGGCATCCTCGCCGCCGCAGGTGCCAGCTGGCGCCTCAAGGAACTGGTGGGGGAGCCGGTGGCCAAGGAGATCCTGCTGGCCGGCCTCGTGCTCCGCGCCGAGCAGGCCCTGTCCGTCCGCCTCATCACCGAAATCCATGAGGCCACGGAGCTGATGGACGCAGCGCACGCGCTGGCAGACCGGATCGCCAAGCAGGACCCCCTGGCCGTGCGGATCACCAAGTCCGTCTTCCACGCCCCGGCCGAGGCCCATCCCTTGATCGACCAGCTGGCCCAGGGCATCCTTTTCGAGTCCCAGGCCAAGTTCGACCGCATGCAGACTTTCCTCGATAAAAAAATCGATAAGAAGTCAGCCAAGAAGTCCGACACCGAAACCGTCCACCGGAAGTAGAAGTAGCATGACCAACCCCGCACCGCAGCTAACCCCGCCGGTGGACCTGCCCGCCAGCGTCGGCGTCCTTGGCGGCGGGCGCATGGGCGCCGGCATCGCCCACGCCTTCCTGCTCAAGGGAGCCGATGTCCTCGTGGTCGAACGCGATGAGGCCTCCGCCGAGGCTGCCCGCCAACGGGTCGAGTCCGCGGCCGCCAAGAGCATCGAGCGCGGCGCCACGGCCGGCGACCTGGCCGAAATGGCGTCCCGTCTCGCGGTGACCGTGGACTACGGCGACTTCGCGGACCGCCAGCTGGTCATCGAGGCCGTCCCGGAGGACTGGGAGCTGAAGGTCTCCTCCCTCCGCGGGATCGAGGAGCGCCTTCCGGAGGATGCCTACCTCGCGTCCAACACCTCCTCGCTGTCGGTCAGCGGCCTGGCCCGTGAGCTGAAGCGGCCCCAGAACTTCCTCGGCCTGCACTTCTTCAACCCCGTGCCCGCCTCAACGCTCATCGAGGTGGTCCTCGGCGAGCAGACCTCCGAACCGCTGGCCCGCGCCGCGCGCGGCTGGGTCCAGGCGCTCGGCAAGA
>JAODMV010000161.1 GCA_025464875.1 Arthrobacter sp.
TTCCGGAACCTCCGATGATGCCGACCCGTGCCTGGGGAGCGTCGTGTGCGCGTTGGACCATAGGGACATGATGCCACCGTGCGGGCCGGTCATGAGGGGGTCCCGCCGTGCGTGTAGCGGCAGCGGCGCCGTAGCCATGCCCCGGCCGCCACGGCCAGCGCCGCGGCGAGCAGCACCCCCTGGTTGGCCGCCTCGCTGTACGGCGGGACGGTGGGCACCATGTACAGGGCGTCGAGGGCAACGATGACCGCGACGTATTCCCAGCGCCGGCTCAGAACGATAAACGGGAGCAACACCAGGGCGTACCAGGGGTAGCCGGGGCTGACGATCAGCAGCGTCAGCCCGATCATGGTGGTCTGGCGGGACCAGATATTTGCCGCGTCCGTGGTGCGCCAGACACCGACGGCGACGGCGGCCAGGGCTGCGGCGCTCAGCATCATCGGCCACGGCCCGGCGGAGATGAGCTGAGCCAGGCCGAATCTGGCTCCGCCGGCCTGGCCGTAGCCCTCCTCTCTCAGGTACCCGGGCAGGAAGCCGAAGACGGCCGTGCCCGCGGCCAGCACATACGGCACGTACAGGGCGGCAAAGGTGCCGGCCGCGGCTGCGATGAAGGCGACCGGGCGCCGGAACAGCAGGGCGGGAGCGGCGATCACGGGAATGAGCTTCGTCGCCACGGCCGCACCGAAGGCCGTCCCGGAACGGAGCGGCTGGTCTTTGACCAGCAGCAGTCCGGAAACCAGGACCAGCGCGGCACCCAGCACGTCCAGGTGGGCGTTGTTCACCGCTTCCAGCAGCACCAAAGGGCTCCAGGCCCAGGCGGCGGCCAGATGGAGGGGCCCGTTTGCCGTAGACAGGATCCTGAGCAGCATGAGGGTGACGGCGGCGCTGATCAGCAACCCGCCCAGCTGGAATGGCAGGTAGCCGGCGGTGTCCGGGACGGCCGCCCGGACGGCGAAGAAGTAGATTTCGGCTCCGGGAGGGTAAATCGTGGGCACGTGCGGCCGATTGATCGCCGCGCACAAGGGGTCGCCGGACGGGTACCCGGAAGTGGCCATGGATTCGGTGCCGAACAGGTCCGCCGGGCAGACGGTCTTGCCATCAGGTCCCGTCGCTCCGGGCCGGAAAAGCCACGCGGGCCGATGGGCAGCGAGGGTGTCGTCGGCGGGCACATAGGCGTACGGGGAAATCCCTGCCTTCTGGACCATGCCGTCCCACGCGTACCGGGCCGAGTCATTGCTGGTCCGTGGCGGGCCGCTGATCGCGGCCAAACCCAGGAGCAGACTGCCGGCCATAATGACGGCACCGATCCGCCTGCGCGGGACGTTCCGCAGGGAACGGACTGCGGCGATCAGGAGGAGCCAGGACACGCAGGAACCCACGGTCGGCGCCGACGCGCAGGAGTTTCCCGGCAGGACCATCCACCACACCACGACAGCACCGGCAAGCACGAGCAGCCCCGGTACGACGTAGGCGTGGGCTCTGCCGGTTGTCGGCCCCGTGAGATACAGGCTCACCTCTCGATCCTGCCCCATGCCGTCACGGCAGTCAGTATCGTATCCGCAGATTTCCGCATTTCGTAAGGTCCTCGGCGTCCAATCCGCTCGCAGCAGTGCTGTGCTTAAAGCATGCAACGGCCCGATCCGCAGAAGCTCACCGAGGCGCTGGCCGCCAGGTTTGCCTCGCCGACACGGAGCACCCGGCTGACCGTTGTCCTGGGTCGATGGCTGGCACTGAGCTTTACGGTCTGCTTCCTGACCGGGCTCTTCAGCCACGGCCTGCAGAACCCGCCGTCGTGGATGTTTTTCCCCGCCAGCCCCGTCTGGATTTACCAGCTGAGCCAGGGACTGCATGTGACCGCCGGCATTGCCTCGATCCCGCTGCTGCTGGCGAAACTCTGGTCCGTGTACCCGGAGCTGCTCAAGTGGCCGCCGGTGAAGTCACTAGCCCACAGCCTGGAGCGTGCATCGGTTGCGCTCTTCCTCGCCGCCTCCCTGCTGCAGCTCACGACAGGTCTGATCAACACCTACAAGTGGTATCCGTGGCCGTTCCCGTTCCGCGAGACCCATTATTGGCTGGCCTGGGTCATCTGGGGATCGCTGCTCCTGCACATCGCGGTCAAGCTTCCCGCCATCATCGCCGGCTGGAACGGCCGTACGGTCCGCCGGGCCGAACTGCGGGGCCCCGACCGCGGCCCTGCCACCGGCGGGATGCCAGCCCCGTCCGCAGCAGGAGCACAGGGTTTGAACGCCGCTCCCGGCCGCTGGTCCAGACGCGCCTTCCTGACCGGTGTCGGCGTGACGACCGGGGCCGTGGTTCTGACCACGGCCGGACAATCATTTGCCTGGCTCAGCCCGCTGAACCTCTTCGCCCCCCGCTCAATGGGGACAGGCCCGCAGTCCGTGCCGGTGAACCGGACCTCGGCCGAGGCGAAGGTCGCCGATCTTGCCATGTCCGGTCACTGGTCGCTGGCGGTCACCTACAAGGGGACGCGCAGGACGTTCAGTCTGGCTGAACTTCAGGCACTCCCCCAGCAGGAACAGGAACTGCCCATCGCGTGCGTCGAGGGGTGGAGTCAGGTGGCCCGCTGGCGGGGGGTGCCGATCCGGGACCTCGTCAGCGCCGTCGGCGCGCCGCATGATTCGGCCTTGCGCGTGACGAGCCTTGAACCCGAGGGCCCCTACCGTCACATGTCCATGCCAGCCAAATACGTTCAGGACGAACGAACGCTGGTCGCGCTGGAACTCAACGGCGCCGTCCTGGACCTGGAACACGGCTACCCTGCCAGAATCATCGCCCCCGGGCGGCCCGGAGTCCTGCAAACCAAATGGCTGCAGACCGTGGAGGTCCTGTGAATCCGTCCGCCGCGCGCAATTGGGTCACCGCCACCCGGATTGTCCTCGGGCTGGCCGGCATCGGGCTCATCGGCTACGGCCTCCTCGGCCTCCCCACCCAGCTGAGCCCTACCCAGCTGGTGGGGCTCCTCACATGGATGGCCCTGGCGGTCCTGCTGCACGACGGTGTGATCGTGCCGCTGTCCACGCTGACAGGTGCGGGACTGACACGCGCAGGATCCCGGTTGCGCCCGGTCTCCGCCGCCGTCCTTCGCGGGGCCCTGATGACCGGTGCCGTGGTGAGCGTCATCGCCGGGATCCTGCTTAAAGCACAGACAGAATCCCGCACCATCAGCGCCCTCGAAGGTGACTACGCAGGAAACCTCGTCGTCTTCTGGGCGGTCCTGACCATTGGTGCCGCGGTGACGATCTTTACGCTCGAACGGACCGGACGGGCCCGGTCCGGTACAGGTGACAGCCGGCAAAACGTACGGCCCTGAAGGTGTTCTGTCGGGGCGAGGGCCCAGCCGGCGGCCGTTGCCCGGGCCTCCAGCCCTCTCCGGCCGGTCCTGGCCCAGGCGAACGGCTCGCTCCGGTTCCCCTCGCTGTCCTCCAGCACGGCCTGGTACGCGGCGTCGATGTCGTCATCGGGGTCCACTTCCACCAGGAGCGTTCCCAGCGGCGTGATCAGCTGCCGGCACCTGCGCAGCAGGCGCGCCACGTTCCCGCCGATCCCGATGTTCCCGTCGAGCAGCAGGGCTGAACGCCAGTTCCCGGACTGTGGAACGGGGGCAAACACAGACTGCTCCAGCGCCCGGGCGCCCCGGCCGCACGCCAGGTTGACAGCCTCGGCGCTGGTATCGATGCCCAGCGCGCTCAGGCCCAAGGACCGCGCCGCGGACAGCATCCGGCCGGGGCCGCAGCCAATATCAAGAACAGGGCCCTGCAGGGTCTGCAGCAGGTTCCGCTCCAGCACGCTGGTCTCCGAACACCAGCCCAGGACATCAAGCGTCACCTCGCAGCCACGGCGTCCGGCGTCAGGGGAAGCATCGTGCGGACGCAGCGTGAGCGTGCCGCCGCCCAGGTGCAAGGCCCGGGCGTAGGGTTCACCTAAACCCTGCCCGAAGACCGGGACCGGGCCGACGGCGGGGACCGGGATGACGACCGGGCATCTGGGGCTGAGGAGGCTCGTCACGGCTGCACTCCTGCCCGATGCGGCGGCGCGGACGGCTCCGCCTGCAACCGTGCAGACCCGGGCAGTTGCGAAGCGAAGGTCGAGACCGCCGACGCGAAGTCCGTGCCTGGGATCAAGGCGGCAATGTCCTCGGCATCGGCGAAAAAGTCCATGTCCCTGAGTACTGGCAGCAGCCCCGTAGAGAGCCCGTGCAGGGCGAGCCGGTTGAGCTGCCGGGCGCCGGTCATGTTCGTGGACATCGGCACACCGCGGACCAGGGATCCCAGGGGCCGGAGGAGGGCCACGGCCCAGAAACCACCATCAGCGGCCAAGCCCAGCCACGCGTGGTGCGCGGGAACCGGGGCCGCCCAGTCATCCAGCAGCATGGCAAGGTGCTCCCGGGATAACTGCGGAGTGTCCATGCCGATAATCAGCAGTGGACCGGCAGCGAAGTCGCAGACGGCAGCCAGCCGCTCGTCCAGCGCCCCCGGGCTCTGGCCGGTCACGGTGAACCCTTTCGCGTCCCGGCTACGCGGCGTCCCCTCCATGACGAGAAGCCGGTGACTGGCAGGTAAGCGACGCACAGTGTCCAGCGTTCGGGCCAGACTAAGCTGGGCAAGCTCGGCCGCGCCCGACGGCGTCAGCGGAGGAGACAGCCGGGTCTTTACCCGCCCCGGCACGCACTCCTTGGCGATGACCGCCACGGTCAGGTCCATGAAGTTCCTCCACTCCGTTCGTCATCTGCGGTTCGGCCAGCGAGCGGTCCGGACGGCGCCGGAGCCGGCCCGCTCCGGAACTGCCCGGAGACGGCCGTGAGCTGGGCTGCCATGTCGCGGACCGCCGTCAGGGTGCCACGGACCGTCCCGCTGACCTTGGATCGGCCCGTTCGCGGGGAGTAATCGACAGGAATCTCGATGATCCGCCAACGGCGCAGACTGGCCTTGAGGAACATTTCCAGCGGGTAGCCGCTCCGGCGGTCCTCCAGTCCCAGGGACAGCAGCTCTGCCCGGCGTCCTGCACGCATCGGCCCCAGATCCGAGACGGCCTCACCGGTCAGCCGCCGCAACCGCCACGCCAGCACAGCATTGGCAATCCGGGCGTGGATAGGCCACGATCCGCGCCGGGGCCGGCGGCCGCCCAGCACGAGGTCCGCCGTGCCGGCCAGGACCGGGGCGAGCAGGGCCGGCAGCCGTGCCGGATCAAGTGAGCCATCACAGTCGCAGAAGGCCACATAGTCCGCCGTCGCCGCCACAAGCCCGGCATGGGCGGCGGCCCCGAACCCCCGCCGCCTCTCCCGAATCACGACAGCGCCCAGTTCACGGCCAAGCTCCGCCGAACCATCGCTGGATCCGTTATCCACCACGATCGCCCGGTAACCCGCCGGTATCCGGGACAACACCCAGGGCAGTGCCCCGCGTTCGTCAAGACACGGCAGAACCACGTCAACACTGGGCCGGGCCGCTTCCCTCATCCCTCCACGCTAGGGGCGTTGGCCCCCAAATTCGCCCGCAATTCCTTACGGTACGCAGACATCCGCCGGCCCCCGACCCAGGCAACGACCGGCGTAATCCACGTGCCCTGAGTCCTCCGTTCGCCTTCGCCCGGTTGCCGACCGCATCGAGCAGGCCGTGTCGGGCTGAGAAAACCGCTGCTCAGGCCGTGCGGGCCCCGAACCGCGGAAGAGTGACGTCGAATTGGCATCCCCCGGGGACGTTGCGGACGGTGACGCCGCCGGAATGGGCCTCGACGATGCCGGCCACGATCGCAAGCCCAAGGCCGGCCCCAGCGGACACGTCCGACGTAGGTGACGGTGTCCGGGACGCTGTTCCGCGCCAGCCCGCGTCGAATATCTTGCCGAGATCTTCTTCCGGGATTCCGCCGCCGGCGTCCACGACGCTAAGCGCGACGTGTTCATTCTCCGTCTCGCGGGCCGAGATGAGGATTTCGCTGTTCGCGGGGGAATGCTCGATGGCGTTCATGAGGAGGTTGCCGATCACCCGGGAGAGTTCTCGCGCGTCCCCGAAGAGGGTAAGGTCTCCGGTGCGGGATTCCTTGAGGGTAATCGACCGCGAGGCGGCGACCGGGTGCAGGTCGGCGACAGCGTCACTGACCAGATCAAATAGGGATACGGCCTCCATGTTCAGCGAGAGCGTGCCCGATTGAATTTTGGACAATTCAAACAGGTCATCGACCATGCCGGCGAGCGTCTCAGCCTGGACACGGATCTGCCGGTGGTAGCGGACTGGGTCTTCCGCGACGCCGTCTTCTAGGGATTCTGCCATCGCGCGCAACGCCGCGAGCGGCGTGCGCAGATCGTGAGAAGTCCAAGCGACGAGGCGGCGTCGTGACTGGTCCAGCGTCGCGACCTCCTCGCGGGAGCGGGCCAGCCGTTGCGACGTGTCGGCCAACTCCTGGGCCAATGCCGCGAATTCGAGCCCGGCATAATCCTCCGGGAGGACGACCTGACCATCGCCGATCGCCCGGGCCGTGGACCGCAGCCGGATGCTCGAGCGGGTAATACCGGAACCCACCAGCGCGGCCACGCACAGGCTGACGACGGCAGCAACTCCGATCACCCAGCACAAGACGACCAGATCATGCTCCGAGATATACATCTGGGCGGCGATGGCAATTGTGGCCGCTGCAATGGAAGCAACGGTGGCCCCAACAACGATGAGCAACCGCAACAGCATAGATTTGTGCCGTGCGATACGCAGGACGATCCCTGCGATGGCCGCGACGACGGCCGCCGCCGTCACCGCTGTGAAAAGAATGATGCCGAAGTCCGAGAGCGCAATCATGATTCACCGTTCCCGCGGACGCTCAGCCGGTATCCGACGCCCCATTCGGTGGTCAGGAACAGCGGCCTTGCCGGGTCTTCTTCGATTTTTTCCCGGACCCGGCGGACATGGACCGTGACGGTGGACAGATCCCCGAAGCTCCACTGCCACACCTCCTTCAGGAGCTGCGCGCGGCTGAAAACCTGGTCGGGGTGCTTCAGCAGGAAGGCAAGCAGATCGAATTCGCGCACCGAAAGGACAAGCATCCGCCCGTCCTTGAAGATCCTGCGGTTGGACGCATCCACACGGAACCCGCCCAGGTCAAAGGCCGCTTCCGGGGTGATACTCGTGATGCTGCGCCGAAGGATCGATTGAACGCGCAGCACGAGCTCCCGCGGGGAAAACGGCTTAGCCAGGTAGTCGTCCGCGCCCGCTTCGAGGCCCTCGATGCGTTCCTCCGTAGAGCCGAGCGCGGTAAGCATGATGATCGGCGTCGACGCGATGTCCCTGATTCTTCGACAGACTTCAGCGCCATCGATCCCGGGAAGCATCCGGTCCAGCACGATCAGGTCCGGCTGGATGCGCTCCGCCGCCATCAGCGCGCTGAACCCATCGGCGGCCTGGTCAACGATGAGACCAGCCGAGCGCAGGTAGTCGCAGGCGACTTCCCTGACCGTCGGGTCATCCTCAACTACAAGAACCCGCCGGTCATGCAGATCGTCGCCGAAAGGCCCAACAGTGCCGTGGGCGGTGGCCATCTACTCACCTTAGGTCGGACCGGGCCCGGCCGCGAGAGGTACAGTCACAACGGGTTCGACCGTGTGTATTTCGTAAGACTTCCCACCCGCCCTGGAATCCTTCCCAACGATGGCCCAATGCCGGCTCAGGCAATTGCCTGAGCGATTGACTGCGTAAGCCTGGGTCAGGAACAATTTCCGCCGCTCCACCGGAGTATGTACATCTGAATCACCCGTGCGGATTCGTAGGCCTGCATGGGGTCATCACCGGTTCTTCGCCCGCCGCGGGATCATGGCGGGTCCTGAGCATTCCAGCTGGTCCGGGCGTGGCCTTCGGCTTCCATGGCGTCGAAGTAGCTCAGGAGATCTCCTGTTGCCCTGGCCATCACGTACCGGCCGCAGATGCGTTCGTTCTGTCCGATGTGGAACAGCAGCAGCCTTCTATACGTTGGACCTGAGTCAACACTCGAGAAAAGAGAACCAGCCAAGTGGCAACCGATTACGACGAAGTCCGTTCCGACGTCAAGGAATCCCAGGAGAACTCCCTGGAGGCACTGCAGTCGGCGAACGCACCGGACGCCCGCAGCGTCCGCCTGGAACTCGATGAGGCCGACGGCCTGGACGGGCATGGTGTCCCCGGCGGCGAGTTCATCGCCGAGGAGCTGATCGTCCAGGTCATCCCGCAGGCCGACGACGAGTTCACCTGCTACTCCTGCTTC
>JAODMV010000162.1 GCA_025464875.1 Arthrobacter sp.
CACCGGGGACATCGAGGCCTACACCAAGACAGAAACAGCGTGGCGGGAACATGACCTGGGGCCCTTAAAGCCGTGTTTCGACACCGGAATCATGCTCTTCGGCCCGGGGCTGGGAGTCCTGGCGCCCTTTGCATTTGTGGCCGCCTTCATTCTGTTCATGATGTCCCGCCCCGTGGTGGCGCTGGGCACCGAGCTGAGGCTGTGGTGCTGCTGCTACATGGGCTATCTGCTGGTCTTTCTGCACCCGCAGACCAGCACCTTCCGGATGCTGCTTCCGCTGTTCCCGCTCGCCCTCAGCGCCGCCCTGATCTCCAGGTCCCGCGCCTACCGCGGCAGCGTGGTCATCATGTTCGTCCTGTTGCAGATTGTCTGGATCGTGTGGTTGTGGGCGTGGGCGCCACTGCCCGGCGGAGGGGACTATCCGCCGTGACACGCGACACCTTTGCGCGGTTCTGGCCCGGCTTTGCGGGGCGTCTTAGAAAGTCCAACGATTAGCTACGGGCGCCTTGTTACGCGATAATAGACGATAAGCAAGGACAAGAAGCAACTGGGTTTGCGGCCACGGCGGCGTCCAGTGGGGCCGCAGGCGGCTTGATTGACCAAGCGGACGCAGCCCGGCCGGGCTGGTAAGTCACGGGACTAATGGAGGGGATATTCCTTATGGCGGCTATGAAACCACGCACCGGCGACGGCCCTATGGAAGTGACTAAAGAGGGACGAAGCCTGATCATGCGCGTTCCGCTCGAAGGCGGGGGACGGCTCGTGGTAGAACTCAATGCTGCCGAAGCCACAAACCTCAAGGAATGCCTCGTCGGCGTCACCGAATAGCTTCACCCCGAAAAGTTTCGCCAAAGGGCGGGACCCGCAGCCGGCTGGCTGCGGGTCCCGCCCTTTTGCTTTGTTGTTGCCGGTGGCTACTTCTTGACGGCAATCAGCAGGCCGTCGCCGGTGGGCAGCATGGCTGAAGCGAGACGGTCGTCGTCGCGGATGGACTTGCCGACCAGGCGGAGCACCGCCGTCGTGGCTTCGCGGGCCGCCGGATTGGCGACACGGTCCTGGTCGAGGGCGTCGTTGACGACCAGCAGGCCGCCGGACTTGAGCAGCCGGATGGCCTGCTCCACGTAGCTGGGGTAGTTCGGCTTGTCGGCGTCAATGAATACCAGATCGTACGCGGCGTCCGTCAGCCTCGGGAGGACATCGCCGGCTCGGCCGGAAATGGTGCGGGTGCGGTTCGCCGGGCTGCCGGCTTCCTGGAACGCCTCCCGCGCCGCCCGCAGGTGCTCCACGTCGACGTCGATCGTGGTCAGGACAGCCTGCGGTCCCAGACCGCGCAGGATGCACACGCCGGACACGCCGGCGCCGGTGCCGATCTCCACTGCGGTCTGCGCCTTTGAGGCGGCCGCGAGTACCGTCAGTACTGCACCCACGCCGGGGCCGATCGGGGTGACGCCCAGCTCGAAGGACCGTTCGCGCGCGTGCAACAGGACCTCATCCTCGGCAGGCAGATCTTCTGCATAGGACCAGCTCGTGGACTTATCGGCGCTCATGGGTTTCGCTTTCTGGGCGTCAGGGGAGTGTTCCTTACAGAGTACTGTGTCCGGCGGGACCGGGCCGGGAGGCTGCCCGCTGCGGCCGTGATGGCGGATCCGTCCGGGAGGCCGCCCGTTGTGGCGGCCTGAGCGGGAATGCCTGTCGCTTTTGCCTGCAGAGTTCTGCCTTCGGCGGAAGCACGTCCCGCGTCAGGAAATTCCCAGCTTGCTTTGAAATGATGGTTATCCGCTCATCCGCGTGGTGATCGGCGTCGAATCATGGGTGCAGGAACTTTCAACTGCAAGCATCACCAGGCGAAGAACCATCCACGAGGGGAGCGGACGATGTCGGTTCAGACAGCTGTCCCTGCAACTGAAGAGTCCCAGCCCGCGGCGGAAGCCGAGTGGGTTCGGCCGACGTGGGAGGAAGTGGTCACCAACCACTCCGCCAAGGTCTACCGGCTGGCATACCGGCTGACGGGCAACAAGTACGACGCCGAGGACCTCACCCAGGAAGTCTTCGTGAGGGTCTTCCGCTCGCTGGAGAACTTCAAGCCCGGAACACTGGACGGCTGGCTGCACCGGATCACCACCAACTTGTTCCTGGACCAGGCCCGGCGCAAGAGCCGCATCCGATTCGATGCCCTCGCCGATGATGCAGAGTCGCGGTTTCCCGGCCGCGAGCCCGGCCCGGAACAAAGCTTCGAATTCAACAACCTGGACCTTGATGTGCAGGCGGCGCTGGAGGCGCTGCCCCCGGACTTCCGGGCCGCCGTCGTACTGTGTGACCTTGAGGGGCTGTCCTACGAAGAGGTGGCCGTGGCGCTGGGCATCAAACTCGGAACGGTAAGGTCGCGCATCCACCGCGGCCGGACGATGCTCCGGGAGAAGCTCGCGCACCGCGACCCGCGCCCGAAGCAGTCGCCCAAGCAATCCCTGAAGCCGCGGCTCAAGATGCCCCGCATCGCCGGCCTCCTCTGAACCGGGCGATGGGTCTGCTCGAACGTCTGCTGGCCGGGCCTGCGTGCAGGCATTCCGGCTGGAGAAGCCGCAACGGCATCGCCGCCGTCCGGAAGCGCGCTCGCGGAATCCCCGGGGACGTGGAGTCGTGCGCCCGGTGCCGCTCCCAGCAGCACCGGGAACGCCAGTACCTGGAGCGCTTGCACGGCGCTGCCGTCCCCGAGGCCAGCGGTGACCTGACGGCGCGCCTGCTGGCCAGGACTGAGCAGCTGGCCGCCGAGCGGTCGGCCACCGACGCGCCGCGGCCGACGCGCGAAGAGCGCCCCTGGATTCACCTTCCTGCCCTGGCGGCGGGCGGGGCGACCGCAGCCGTGGCCCTGATGGCCGGTGCCGCCTACCTGATGGGCGCCGAGGCGGCACCGCTGGCGGACGGCGCGGAGAGTTCCGCCTTCTCGCGGCAGGGTGCGCCCGCTCCGCTCATCCCCGGGTCCTCGCCGATCTCGGGGGGCTCCTTGCTCCCCGGGGCGTCCCTGCTCTCCGGGAACCCAGAGCGGGCCGAGCCCGGGCCAGGCCTCGGCTGGAGCCTGGCCGGCCGGCCTGACTTCACCCCCGCCGGAGCCCTCAGCGCCGAGCAGCTCGCGACCCTGCGCTCCCAGGGCTGGGCCGGCCCCGAGCTCCGGGAGCTGGGCTACCACATAGTCTGGGCACGGGGCGGCGTGGTGGCGGGGGAGGAGATCCTGGAGCTGCGCCTCACCGACGGCCGGCATTTCGCCACCGTGCTCGAACAGCACGGCCTGGAGCAGAGCAGCCCGGGACAGAGCAGCCCGGGACAGAGCAGCCCGGGGCTCCCGCAGCATTCCCTAGCCGCAGGGCAGCAGTCGGCGCCGGTCAATGTGCTCACCGGACACACCGCTGCGGCCGACGGTTTCACGGCGTCGGAGCTGGACGAAGTGGCCCCGCCGCCCGGAGGCGGGACACTGTGGATCAACACGGCCGGGCCGTACACGGCCATCTACCAGACCCCGACGGCCACGTTCACCTACGTCTCGGAGCTGCCCGCCGAGCAGGCGGACGACGCCGTAGCCGCCCTGGTCCGAGCACCGGCCGGCGCCTCCGCCGGCACGCCCTCCGCGGATGGCTTCGCCGAGCGCATGGAGCGGGGACTGGGCCGGATCCTGGAGCTTCTGGCGCCGTGACGCGCGGATCGGCCGCGGGCCGCTGCCGAACCGGATTGCCGGAGTCGTCGCAGGCCCGATCGACAAGGTACTCTTCCTAAAGTGCTTGGAATCAACGGACCGGAGTTCTTACTTCTGCTGATCATCGGCCTTATGGTGATCGGTCCCAGCAGGTTGCCCGAATACACCCAGAAACTTGCCAACATCGTCAAGGAAGTCCGCCGGATGGCGTCCGGCGCGAGAGAGCAGATTAAGGAAGAAGTCGGCATCGACATCGATGACGTCGACTGGAAGAAGTACGATCCCCGGCAGTACGATCCGCGCCGGATCATCAAGGAAGCGCTGCTCGACGATGGCACCAAGCCGGTGAACGCAGGCGCCCCCGCCGCGGTGTCCGCCGTCGCCGCCGCGGCCGTTGGCCACCGCCCCGCCCGCGTGATCGAGCGTCTGCCGGAGGGCGTGCCGGCGCCCTTCGATTCAGAGGCCACCTAAAGCACCGGGCACCCAGGCCTAACGTCCGCCGTTTCGACGGTTCCCCGCCGGCTCGATGCTACGAAGCGTCGAGCGGGAACGGAACCGTCGAAATGGCGGAGCGGTCAGGCCGCGGGGACCAGGCGGGGGACCAGGCGGGACGGCCAGGCGGAGCTGTTCAGCGGGGCTGGAGCCCGAGCGGCATGCCCCTGAGCCCGCGGGGGACCGCCGCCAACTTTCCGGCGATCGACGCCAGCGCCACGGCCGCGGGCGTCTCCGGGCGGCCGAGCACGAGTGGAACCCCGGCATCCCCGCCCTCGCGCAGGAGGATATCCAGCGGGATCTGGCCCAGCAGCGGCACTTCGCTGCCCACGGTCGCAGTCAGCCGTTCGGCGAGCACCTCGCCGCCGCCGCTGCCGAACAGCTCCATCCGGCCGCCGTCGGGCAGCTCAAGGTAGGACATGTTCTCCACAACGCCGGCAACGCTCTGGCCGGTCTGGGTGGCGATCGCCCCGGCACGCTCGGCCACATCCGCGGCGGCGGCCTGCGGGGTGGTCACCACCAGGATCTGCGCCTTCGGCAGCAGCTGGGCCACGGAGATGGCGATGTCGCCGGTGCCCGGCGGCAGGTCCAGGAAGAGGGCATCGAGGTCGCCGAAGTAAACGTCTGTGAGGAACTGTTCGAGCGCCCGGTGCAGCATCGGGCCCCGCCAGGCGACCGGCTGGTTGCCGGTGACGAACATGCCGATGGAGATGACCTTGACCCCGTAGGCCACCGGCGGCAGGATCATGTCGTCCACCCGTGTGGGGGCCTGGGTGATGCCCATCAGCGCCGGGACGGAGAAGCCGTACACGTCCGCGTCCACGATCCCCACGCGCAGCCCCTGGGCGGCCAGGGCACAAGCCAGGTTGACCGTCACGGACGACTTGCCCACGCCGCCCTTGCCGCTCGCGACGGCGTATACCTTGGTCAGCGAGCCGGGCTCGTTGAACGGGATGCCGCGCTGGCCGCCGGCGCCCCGCAGCTGCTCCTTGAGGGCGTCGCGCTGCTCCTGTGTCATGACCTTCAGCTCCACCTCGACGGCGGTGACGCCCGGCACGGCGGACAGGGCGGCCTCGCTGTCGGCGGTGATGGTGCCGCGCAGGGGACACCCCGCAATGGTCAGCAGCACGACGATCCGGACCCGGCCGCCGTCGGAGATTTCCACGGACTCCACCATCCCCAGTTCGGTGATGGGACGTCGCAGCTCGGGATCGATCACGGTGGCCAGCGCGGCGTCGACTGCCTGGGCCAAGGGGGTACTCATGCAGTCAGTGCTCAGCTTTCGGGGGTATTGAGGGGCGCAGGAAATGTGGGGTCCTGCGGTGTGACTTTCGGGATCTGCTGGGTGCGCGGGCCGCGCTGCCGGTCCCGCCTGTCCTTCAGTTTCTCTTTGACCTTGTCCTTGGCCGATTCGTGGTTGCCGGCCCCGGAGCGGTCCGGGCTGCGCAGTTCCTCCTGCGCCTCCAGCATGTCCTCGAGGAGGCTGCGCAGCTCGGCCCGGACGTAGTCGCGCGTGGCGACCTCCCGCAGGGCGATGCGCAGGGACGCCAGCTCGCGGGTCAGGTACTCGGTGTCGGCGAGGTTGCGTTCGGCCCGCTGCCGGTCCTGCTGGAGCGAGACGCGGTCGCGGTCAACCTGGCGGTTCTGGGCCAGCAGCAGGAGCGGGGCCGCATAGGAGGCCTGCAGGGAGAGCATCAGGGTCAGCAGGGTGAAGCCGAGGTCCCTGGAATCGAACTGCCAGGGCCCCGGCGCCCAGGTGTTCCAGACCAGCCAGAACACGCAAAAGATGCTCATGTAGAGCAGGAACTGGGGCGTTCCCATGAACCGGGCGAAGCCCTCTGTGGCGTTGCCGAAGGCATCCGGGTTCGGGGAGAACTTGGGAATGATCCGCTGGCGGCCGCTCAGGGGTGTGTCGAGGCCGCCCTTGCCCGCGGGCTTGCCCCCCGGCTGCGTCCTGGAGTTCCTTGTTGCGCTGATATCAGCCAATGCGGCCTCCAAGCTTCCTTATCGGGGCGTCGTCCTCGTGCGCGCGCCAGTCATCCGGCAACAGGTGATCAAGCACGTCATCAACAGTCACCGCCCCGACGAGGCGTCCGTCGCTGTTCACGACGGGTAGCGAGTTCAGGTTGTACGTGGCCAGGGTGCGGGCCACCTCACTGATGTGCGCCTGGTCCGAGACAGGTTCCAGGGTCTTGTCAACGAGGTTGCCCAGCGGCTCGGGCGGAGGGTAACGCAGCAGCTGCTGGATGTGGACGACGCCGAGGAAGCGGCCCGTGGGTGTCTCCATCGGAGGCCGGGCGATGAAGATCGAGGAGGCCAGCGCCGGCGAGAGCTCCTCGCGGCGGACATGGGCCAGGGCCTCGGCGACGGTTGCCTCCGGCGGCAGGATCACCGGGACCGGGGTCATCAGGCCGCCGGCGGTGTCTTCGTCGTATTCGA
>JAODMV010000267.1 GCA_025464875.1 Arthrobacter sp.
TGACGCGATTCGACCGCACCTACAAGGCGCATAACGTGAAGAAAATGGCGCTGAAGGCCCCGATGGTCGTCTTTTTCTCCGTGTACTTCCCGGCGAAGCTGCTGCGGGCCATCCACACGGTCAACACCGCCCAGCCCGTCCGCCGCGGCGGCCAGTAGCCGGTAGGGCCCCGACAGGCGGCGGCTCCAGCGTCAATCAGTTCCCAGTTCCACCAGCCTGGCGGCACGCCGCCGGACAGACCGGGAGTTTCGTTGCCCCAGGACGACGACGGCGAGGCCCACCAGGATCATCCCCAGACCCGCATACGTCCCGGCAGGCAGCGTCTCGGACAGGAACGCCGCAGCCAGCAGCGCGGCGCCGGGGATCTCCAGCAGGATAATCATCGACACCAGCAGCGGACTCATGGTGGCCAGCAGGTGGTTGAAGGCCGTGTGCCCCACCAGTTGCGCGCACACGGTGATGGCCAGAATGCCCAGCCAGCCGGCGGCGTCGAACCCCGCGAGCGGCTGCCGGGACAGCAGAGCCAGCACGGCGACCACCGCGGCGCACATGCCGTAGCAGAGCGTCGTGTAGACGCCCGTGCCCATGGTCTGCCGGGCCTTGCCGCCGGCCAGGGTGTAGATCCCCGCCAGGGCGCCACCAGCGACGGCCAGGAGGTCACCGAGGAGCGCATCTGGCGAGGTGCCCATATCGAACCCGGTGATGGCTACGACGCCGCCGAAGGCGATGCCCAGGCCGGCCAGGACCGGCCACCGGTGCCTGGTTCCACGGAACAGCTGGAAGACGGCAATCCAGCCGGACTGCAGGCAGACCAGGGCGGTGGCGGCCGCCACCGAGGTCAGCTGCAGCGAGGTGATGAAGCAGGCGAAGTGCAGGGCCAGGGCTACTGCCGCCGCCAGGGCCCAGCGGAACTCGTTTCCCGTGACGCGTGCGAACTGGCCGGGCTGCCGGACGAGCACCGGACCCGCCATAACGGCCGCTCCGATCGCGTTGCGCCAGAAGGCAATGGCCAGGGCGCTGACGGAAGTGGCACCCAGCGTGGCCGCGATGAGCGGCCCGGAGGAGGCAACGCCCAGCACTCCCAAGGCGGCAAGGAAGAAGGTCACGGTCCAAGAGTAGACGACGGCGAAAAAAGCGAATTCGGTCCCGGGGACTTCGGAATCATTCCGCCCGGGCACGATGCCTGGGTGCTCGGCGGCGAGCCTTACGTGTTTATCGACTGGCAGGGCATGCAAAAGGCCCCGGACTGCGTTTCCGCAGTCCGGGGCCTTCCTTATGGTGGAGGCACGGGGACTCGAACCCCGAACCCCCTGCTTGCAAAGCAGGTGCGCTACCAATTGCGCCATGCCCCCATAAGAAGCAACCCGACAATCATACCCTAGTTCCGGAGAGCTGCTTTCCAGCCTCCGAACCGGGAATCCGGGCTAGTCAACCGAGTCGGTCGACTTGCTCCAGACAGTTTTCCGGGCTTCGGACTCCTGCACTTTCTTGTAGAGCAGAGCGCCTGCGATCGTGGCTGCAACAACCAGCAACTTCCTCACATGCACCCCGTTCCGATCCACTGACACCTAAGTGCCACGCGAACCTCCACTTGAATCTGTACAGATTCCGTGGGCGTACCAGGACTTGAACCTGGGACCTCTTCGTTATCAGCGAAGCGCTCTAACCGCCTGAGCTATACGCCCCGATGCCTTATCGGGCCGAGATATGACTTTACAGCACATCCCGGCCCGATCTCAAATCGAGGCATTTCCCCGGAAGATTTCCGGGGAAATCCACGGGTCTAGTCGTCCGTGAGGGTGACGCCGACGCCGCCGACGAGCGTCGCGGCAATGTTGTACAGCACCGCCGAAAGCATGGACAGGGCCGTCAGCAGCACTACGTTGATCACGGCGATGATGGTGGCGAAGGACGCGACTTGTCCCAGGGAGGCCACCTTCTTCAGCTCGAAGCCGGCACCTTCGGAGCCAGCCAGGGTCCCGAGCAGGCTGTCCACCTGGTCAAAGATTCCCGTCAGGTCCAGCACGGTCCAGAGCACGATCGCCGCCACGACGGTCACGATGCCCAGGGCGACGGAGAGCAGGAAGGCCATCTTCAACACCGACCACGGCTCCACCTTGCTGACCAGCAGGCGTGCACGGCGAACCTTGGCCTTGGGGGCAGGCTTGACCAGACCGGCCGTGTCCTGGCCGGGGCGCTGCCCCGGGACGGTGGGCCGCTGCCCCGGGACGGTGGGCCGCTGGCCCGGGACGGTGGGGCGCTGGCCCTGCGCGGGCCGCTGTCCGGGGGCCGGCGGGCGCTGTGCCGAACCAGCGGCTCCGCCGCCCAGACCGGGGCCCTGCTGCGGACGCGAGGGGGCGCCCACGCGCGGGGAGGAGGCAGGCTGCCGCACTCCGCCGGGAACGCCGCTGCTCGGCTTGGAATATGAGTCGGAATTACTCACTCGTTACCTCCGGTATTGTCCTCGTCCAGCTCTGCATCGCCCGATGACTCATCTGACTCCGGGGCCGGTACTGATTCTGTCTCTGCGGACCGCTCACGTGATCCGGCATCTTCTGCCAACGTTACGTCATCCGCTGCGGTTGCCCGGCTTTCGGACGCGGCCCCGGCTGTGTTGGCACCGTCATTTGTTGTGCCGTCCGCATCGCTTACTGCCTCGTCTTCCTCGGCGGTCTCATCGCCTTCCAGTCCGCGTTCGCTGTTGCGTGCGACCTCGATGATGCGGTCGTTCTTGTCCGGCTTGGCGAAGATCACGCCCATGGTGTCGCGCCCCTTGGCGGGCACGCCCGCGACCGAGGAGCGGACCACCTTGCCGCCCTCCATGACCACCAGGACTTCATCCTCTTCCTGAACGATCAGGGCGCCTACGAGGTCCCCGCGTTCCTCGGCCAGCTTGGCCACCTTGATGCCGAGACCGCCGCGGCCCTGGAGCCGGTATTCCTCGACGGCCGTCCGCTTGGCGTAGCCACCCTCCGTGACAATGAAGACGAACGAGCCGTCCTGGACGACGTCGGCCGCCAGCAGTTCGTCGTCCTCACGGAACTTCATCCCGGTGACACCTGAAGTTGCCCGGCCCATGGGGCGCAGGGCTTCGTCCGTGGCCGTGAAGCGGATGGATTGGCCCTTGCGGGAGACCAGCATCAGGTCATCGGATTCGGAGACCAGCTGCGCGGACACGAGTTCATCCTCATCGCGGAGGTTGATCGCAATAACGCCGGCGGACCGGTTGGTGTCGTAGTCCTCCAGGCGCGTCTTCTTGACCAGGCCGCGCTTGGTGGCCAGCACGAGGTAGGGCGATTGCTGGTAGTCCCGCAGGTCCAGCACCTGGGCGATGTGCTCATCGGGCTGGAACGCCAGCAGGTTTGCCACGTGCTGGCCCTTGGCATCACGGCCCGCTTCCACGAGCTCGTAGGCCTTGGCCCGGTAGACGCGTCCCAGATTGGTGAAGAAGAGCAGCCAGTGGTGCGTCGTGGTGACAAAGAAGTGCTCCACGACGTCGTCCCCGCGCAGCTGGGCGCCCTTGATGCCCTTGCCGCCGCGCTGCTGGGAACGGTAGTTGTCGCTGCGGGTGCGCTTGACATAGCCGCCACGGGTGATGGTGACGACCATTTCCTCTTCAGGGATCAGGTCTTCCATGGACATGTCGCCGTCGAAGCCCATCAGGATCTTGGTGCGGCGGTCGTCCCCGTGCTTGGCGACGATTTCGGCCAGTTCGGTGCTGATGATCTCGCGCTGCCGCTGTTCGGAGCCCAAGATCGCGTTGTACTCGGCGATCAGGGCTTCGAGTTCGGCGTGGCGGTCCTGGATCTTCTGGCGCTCCAGGGCCGCAAGCCGGCGCAGCTGCATGTCCAGGATGGCGCGCGACTGGAGTTCGTCGATGTCCAGCAGCTGCATCAGGCCGTCGCGGGCCGCCTCGGTGGTGTTGGAGGCACGGATGAGGGCGATGACCTCGTCAAGCATGTCGAGCGCCTTGAGGAGGGCACGCAGGATGTGCGCCTCTTCCTCGGCCTTGCGCAGACGGTACCGGGTGCGGCGTGCGATGACATCCATCTGGTGGGTGACCCAGTGCCGGATGAACGCATCCAGGCTCAGGGTACGCGGAATGCCGTCGACGATCGCCAGCATGTTCGCGGCGAAGTTGTCCTGCAGCTGGGTGTGCTTGTAGAGGTTGTTCAGCACCACCTTGGCGACGGCATCGCGCTTGAGCACGATCACCAGACGCTGGCCGGTGCGGCCGGACGTCTCGTCGCGGAGGTCGGCGATGCCCTGGATCTTGCCGTCCTTCACGAGCTCGGCAATCTTGATGGCCAGGTTGTCCGGGTTGGCCTGGTAGGGCAGCTCGGTCACCACCAGGCAGGTGCGGCCCTGGAGTTCCTCGACGTTCACCACGGCACGCATCGTGATGGAGCCGCGGCCGGTGCGGTAGGCATCTTCGATGCCCTTGTGGCCCAGAATCGTGGCACCGGTCGGGAAGTCCGGCCCCTTGATCCGCAGCAGCAGCTCTTCGAGCAGTTCCTCCCGGCTGGCTGCCGGGTTGGCCAGGTACCACTGCACGCCGTCGGCGACTTCGCGGAGGTTGTGCGGCGGGATGTTGGTGGCCATGCCGACGGCGATGCCTGAGGAGCCGTTGACCAGCAGGTTGGGGAACCGCGCCGGCAGGATCGTCGGTTCCTGGTTCTTGCCGTCGTAGTTGTCCTGGAAGTCGACGGTCTCCTCGTCGATGTCGCGGACCATCTCCATGGCCAGCGGCGCCATCTTGGTTTCGGTGTACCGGGGTGCGGCGGCACCGTCGTTGCCGGGCGAGCCGAAGTTGCCCTGCCCCAGGGCGAGCGGGTAGCGCATCGTCCAGTCCTGGATCAGCCGGACCAGGGCATCGTAGATGGCAGTGTCGCCGTGCGGGTGGTACTGGCCCATGACCTCGCCGACCACGCGGGCGCACTTGTTGAAGGAGCGGTCGGGACGGTATCCGCCGTCGAACATCGCATACAGCACGCGGCGGTGCACGGGCTTCAGGCCATCGCGGACGTCGGGCAGGGCCCGTCCCACGATGACGGCCATGGCGTAGTCGAGGTAGGAGCGCTGCATTTCCGTCTGCAGGTCCACCTGCTCGACGCGGTCGGTCAGCACATCGCCTTCAAGAACAGGCTCGGCGGCACCGGCGGTTTCGGCCGGGACTTCGGGTGTTTCGTCACTCATCGTCTATTTTCCGTTTCAGGTATATATCAGTCCGGGAATACTTTGCGGCGAGGCCGCTAGATGTCCAGGAACCGAACGTCCTTGGCGTTCTGCTGAATGAAGTTTCGGCGGGATTCGACGTCCTCGCCCATGAGCACGGAGAAGGTCTGGTCCGCGGCCAGGGCGTCTTCCATGGTGACCTGGAGCAGGGTGCGCCGGTCCGGGTCCATCGTGGTGTCCCACAGTTCGGTGTAGTCCATCTCGCCCAGACCCTTGTAGCGCTGGATGCCGTTGTCCTTGGGGATGCGGCGGCCGGCCGCCTGGCCGGACAGCAGCATGGCATCGCGTTCGCGGTCGCTGAACACATAGTCGTGCGGGGCGTTGGACCACTTGATGCGGTACAGCGGCGGCTGGGCGAGGTACACGTAGCCGTTTTCGATCAGCGGGCGCATGTAGCGGAACAGCAGCGTCATCAGCAGGGTGGTAATGTGCTGGCCGTCCACGTCGGCATCGGCCATCAGCACGATCTTGTGGTAGCGCAACTTGCTCAGATCGAAATCCTCGCCGATGCCCGTACCGAAGGCGGTAATCATGGACTGGACCTCGTTGTTGCCCAGGGCCTTGTCCAGCCGCGCCCGCTCCACGTTCAGGATCTTGCCGCGCAGCGGCAAGATGGCCTGGGTTTCCGGGTTGCGGCCGCGCTTGGCCGAGCCGCCGGCGGAGTCGCCCTCCACGAGGTAGACCTCGCACTTGGCCGGATCCTTGGAGGAGCAGTCGGAGAGCTTCCCAGGCATCCCGAAGGATTCCAGCGGGCTCTTGCGGCGGGCGTTGTCGCGGGCCTTCCGGGCGGCCATGCGGGCCTGGGCAGCCGAAATGGCCTTGCGGATGACGTCGCGCGCGGGGCCGGGGTTGCGTTCCAGCCAGTCACCAAGTCCGTCGGTGACCACGCGCTGGACAAAGCCCTTGACCTCGGAATTGCCGAGCTTGGTTTTGGTCTGGCCTTCGAACTGCGGCTCGGCGAGCTTGACCGAAATAACTGCCGTAAGGCCTTCGCGGATGTCATCACCGG
>JAODMV010000271.1 GCA_025464875.1 Arthrobacter sp.
TGCCGAGACCGGGAAACTGCAGCTGGCAGGCTCCGTCCCGCTGCCCTACGGCGTGAAGGACATGATCCTGCGCCCCCTGACCATCCTCCCGCGGCACACCAACGGCATGACGTTCACCGTCTCCGCCGCCGACGGTGAAGTCCTCCACAGCGCGACCTTCTTCTCGGTCGGCGGCGGCTTCATTGTCCGCGAAGGCGAGGAAGACGCGGCGCTGATGGAACTCGCCGAGTCCAAGAAAGAACTTCCCCTGCCGTTCCGCACCGCCGCGGAACTGCTGGGCCGGTGCCAGGCCAAGGGGCTCTCGATCGGCGAGGTCATGTTCGTCAACGAGCGCGCCGCCCGGACCGAAGAGGAGATCCGCGCCGGCCTGCTGCACATCTACTCGGTCATGGAAGGCTGCGTCCAGGTCAGCCTCAAGCGCGAGGGCCTGCTGCCCGGCGGCCTCAAGGTACGCCGACGCGCCCCCGGCTGGCACGAGCGCCTGCTCAAGGAGGACCCGGACCGGGACCCCCGGTACTGGCAGGAATGGGTCAACCTGATCGCCCTCGCCGTCAACGAGGAAAACGCCTCCGGCGGGCGGGTGGTCACGGCGCCCACCAACGGCGCCGCCGGCATCATCCCGGCCGTGCTCTACTACGCGCTGCACTTCGCCCCCGGGATGGACCAGGCCGCCCAGCAGGACCGCGACGACGTCGTGGTCAGGTTCCTGCTCACCGCCGCCGCCATCGGGGTGCTGTACAAGGAACAGGCGTCGATCTCCGGCGCCGAGGTCGGCTGCCAGGGAGAGGTGGGCTCGGCGTCGTCCATGGCGGCCGCTGGCCTGGCCGAGGTTCTGGGCGGCACGCCGGCGCAGGTGGAGAACGCCGCGGAAATCGCGATGGAGCACAACCTCGGACTGACCTGCGACCCCATCGGCGGCCTCGTCCAGGTTCCGTGCATCGAACGCAACGCGATCGCTGCCGCCAAGGCCATCAACGCCGCCAAGATGGCGCTGTGGGGCGACGGCTCACACCGGGTGTCACTCGATGAGGTCATTGTGACGATGCGCGAGACCGGTAAGGACATGAGCTCCAAGTACAAGGAAACCGCCACCGGCGGCCTCGCCGTGAACGTCGTGGAGTGCTAGTCCGGCAGCCCGCGGCCGGGCCGCAGGTCCGGGGCGGGATCCGTTAGTTGTAGAGCGCGGCCCACAGGTTGAGAGACGAGGCGAACACGACCCAGCTCAGGTAGGGCAGCATCAGCAGCCCTGCCGCCCGGCTGATCGGTCCGAACAGCAGCACCGTTACGGCGACCGCCACGGCGAGCGCGACGATGATGCCGAAGGCCAGCCACAACGCCGTCGCTCCCATGACCGGATACAGGCCGAAGAAGACCGGCGTCCACAGCAGGTTCAGCCCCAGCTGCGCCCAGTAGGCGGTGAGGGCTTGCCGTGACCCTACGGCCTCGCGGCGCCAGACGAGCCAGGCCGCGACGGCCATCGCGAGGTAGAGCGCCGTCCAGACCGGCCCGAAAACCCAGTTGGGCGGCGTCCAGGGCGCCTTGTCCGCACTCGCGTACCAGCCGTTGACGTTGTTGAGGGTAACCAGGCTGCCCAGGGCCGCGACCAAGGCAGCGGCGCCGAGGAACACCAGCAGCCCCCGTAATTGGGAACCGCTCCCGCGTTTTAGGGCCTCTGCCGGCCGCGTCCCGGGGCCTTCGGCAGGCGCTTGTTGGTGGCCCTGCATGCTTCCAGCCTATCCGTTTCTCCTGCGGGAAAGCAGGGCGCAGATGCAGCCAAGGAGCCGGTCCGGCGCCGGCAGCTGACCCGCTCCACGGCGGCCCCGTGCCGGGTCCCCGGAGCAGGACGGATAGACTTAGGGCTGCATGTCAGCATGCCGCCGAAGCTCGTTCCGCAATGATTGGATACCGCGCACTTGCGAGAATTCACTGCCCGCTTTGCCTCCGCCGACGAGGTCGCCAACTGGGACTCCCACGTCACCGCGAACCCCAACGGCGGCAACCTTCTTCAGTCTGAGGCGTTTGCCGAGGTCAAACAGCACTTCGGCTGGAAGCCCCGTCATTTGGTCTATGAAACAGCCGACTACACCAGCTACAACCTGGCGCTGGAGAAGTCGTTCCCCCTCCTCGGCAAGCTCTGGTATCTGATCAAGGGACCGGACGTGGCCGCCGTTGAGGATATCCCCGGCATTGCGGCGGCCAACGCGGACTTCGTGAGGCGGGCGAAGCTGGGCGTCTTTGCCATCAAAATCGAACCGGACATTGTCCTCAGCGATGAGGCGAAACGCGTCCTCGACGGTGCCGGGCTGGTCAAGACCCACAACCTGCAGCCAAATGACTCCACGGCGCTTCTGGACATTTCGCCGCAGGAGAACCAGCTGCTGCGCAACCTCCACTCCCGCGGCCGGAACGCCGTCCGCCGGGCCATCCGTGAAGGCGTGGAAGTCCACAACGTCGGGCCCAGCGAAGAGAACTTCCGCGCCATGTACGCCCTGATGACCACCACGGTGGAGGCCAAGTCCCAGGTCCGCGTCCGGGAATACGAGTACTACCGCCAGTTCTGGACCAACTTCATCGATCGAGGCCAGGGCCGGCTGCTGTTCGTCCGGGAAAACGGAGTGCCGTCCGTGGGCGCCTTTGTGATCAACTACGGCCGAAAAGGGACGTACAAGGACGGCGGCTCGCTGCAGAAGCGCAGCCAGTACGGTGATTCGCATCTGGTGCAGTGGACGGCCATCAACCAGCTCAAAGAGCTCGGCATCACCGAATACGATTTCTGCGGCACGCCCCCAAGCGACCAGCTCAAGGACACGTCCAATCCATTCCACGGCCTGGGACTGTTCAAGACCAGCTTCAGCAAGACCGTCACCGACTTCGTCGGCTGCTACGACCAGGTGCTGAGCCCACTGAAGTACAAGGCCTGGACGGCTGCCGGAGAGCGCGTCGCCCGTCAGCTTTATACGCGGCGCACAGGCCAGCAGTTCTACTGAACCGGCTGCAAGCGAAATTGAGGAGGCCGGAATGACCAAACAATCCGAGGGCCGCCGCAGGGCGTCCACGGAAAGGCTGCCCCGCACCGAGCCGATGTCGCCCATGCAGGTTCGCCAGAACCCCGCCGCCAAGCGGATGCTGCGCCGGCTGGTCCAGGGCGAGAACCCTCCGACAGCCCCCATGAGCATCGTGGACCGGCTGGCCGGCAGCCCCTACGCCAACCCGATGATCCAGGTGGGCGGAGTGGACGCCTCCGCACGCAAGACCATCGACTTCGCGCTGCATCTGGCCGAGTCCATGTTCCGCTACGGCGCCGGGGCACTGGAAGTCGAAACCAGCATCATCGCCATCACGGCGGCGCTGGGACTCAAGAACATCGAAGTGGACATCACCAACCAGTCGGTGGCCATCAACTACGCGCCCAAGGACCAGACCCCCATCTCGCTGCTGCGCGTGGTGCGGTCCTGGACCAACAACTACGCCGGGCTGGCCCAAGTGCACCAGCTGGTCACGGACATCGTGGCAGGCGGTGTGGGGCGTGAAGAGGCCGTGCGCCGCCTTGACGAGATCACGCACAACTCCAAGCCGTTCCCGCGCTGGATGGTCACGGTGGCGTTCGGCGTCTTCTCCGCCCTCTTCGTCGGCGTCCTCGGCGGCGGGCTGGGCGCCTCCGCCGTCGCCTTCGTCTCCAACCTGCTGGTCAGCCTGCTGGCGCGGCAGCTGGGCCGCTGGCGGACGCCGGACTTCTTCATCACGGCGTCCTGTTCCTTCCTGGTCACCATCGTCGCCCTGCTCCTGTGGCGCTTCGGCGGGCCGGTGGGGATCCAGATAGCTCCGGCCATCGTCGTCGTCGGCGGGATCTTGCTGCTGCTCCCGACGGGGCGACTCGTATCCTCGGTCCAGGATGCCATCAACGGATTCCCCGTCACCGCGGCGGGCCGGTTCCTGTCCACGATGTTGACCTTCGGCGCCCTCGTAGCCGGGATCGCCGTTGCCTTCGTGGTGGGCGACATGATCGGCATGGAAGCGATCGACGTCACCGAAACATTCCCGCCCGCGTATCCGTTGTGGTTGCTGGTTCCCATGGTGGCCGTCGCCGTTGTGGCGATTGCCATCACCGAACAGACTGCCTGGAAACTGCTGCTACCGACGGCGGCCGTCGGTGTCATCGGGCACCTGGTTCTTCTCAGCGGGGAAGCCATCGGCATCGGTCCGCGCTTCGCCCCCGCTCTCGCCGCGGTGGTGATCGGACTGCTGGCCCGGGCGGTGGCGCTCCGGATGGGGGCACCGCAACTCGTGGTGGCCGTTCCGGCGGCGCTCATCCTGCTGCCCGGACTCACCATATTCCGGTCCATGTATGTGTTGACGATCGAGGAATCCGAAATCCTCATAGGCGCGGGCGGGATGCTCAACGCAGGGGCCATCGTGTTCGGCGTTGCTGCCGGCATCGTGCTTGGTGACACCCTGGCGAGGCCGCTGACACGGGGCCAGGCCAGCAACGAACGACGGCGCGCACGACGGCGCTAGCGGCCCGCCGGCTCTCCGGGGAACCGGCGGCGCCTCCGTCAGGGGCGCCAGGTTGTCCCGGTCAGATCTTGCCTATGGGCAGCTTCTTCTCCGCCTGGAAGGCGTCCTCGACCCGGCCCTTGGCCCAGTAGCCGGAGAGCGAGACCTGAGCGCGTTCCAGGCCCCGCTGGGCGAACAGCACGTCCCTGAGGCTCTTCATGTAGCCGCGCTCGCCGTGGGCGAAGACGTGAACCCGGCCTTCGGGCCATTCGGCATCCCGCACGGCGTTCACCAGCAGTTCGCTGGCACCGGCGGGGACACCGCCGCGCCGCAGCCAGACGAGTTCGACGCCGGCGGGTGCGGCAATCGACTGGATATCGGCGTCGTCGTCCACTTCCAGGAAGGCCAGTCCGCGGGCGTGCCCGGGCAGGGACTCGATGGCGGCGCTGATGGCCGGCAGCGCGGCTTCATCACCGGCGAACAGATGCCAGTCCGCTGCCGGGTCGGGGTTGTAACCGCCGCCCGGGCCGGTGAGAACGATGCTGTCCCCGGGCTCGGCGGAGGCCGCCCAGGGGCCGGCGAGTCCTTCGTCGCCATGGATCACGAAGTCGATGGCGAGCTCCTGTGCCGTCTGGTCTACCCGGCGGACGGTGTACGTCCGGGTGTGCGGCCACTGATCGCGGGGCATGGTTTCGCGGACGGCCCAGAGATCCAGCGGCTCCGGGTAGTCGATCCCGGGCTGCGGGAACGCGATCTTGACGTACCGGTCCACGAAGTCGTTGTTGACGTAGTCGGCGAAGCCCGGGCCGCCGGCAATGATCCGGACCATGTGCGGTGAGAGTTGTTCACGCCGCAGGACGGTGAGGTCAATCTGGGGACGCGAGTTCCGGTTGGCAGTGGTGGCGGCGGGGACGGAGGTCATGGTGCTAAGCCTAACCAAGAAGCCGGCTAGGAAAGCGGCGGCAGTTCCCAGTCGACCGTGCCGTTGCCCTGGTCATGGAGCAGGGCGTTGGCGCGGCTGAAGGGCCGGGAGCCAAAGAAGCCCCGCGATGCCGAGAGCGGACTCGGGTGCGCGCTGGCGATCACCGCCGAGGATCCCAGCAGCGGTTGGGCCGACGCGGCGTCCTTGCCCCACAGGATCGCGACCAGGGGCGCCTTGCCGCCTGCCGGGTCGGTGCGGTTCACCACGGTGCTGATGGCCAACGCCGTGATGGCCTCCCATCCCTTGTTGCGGTGGGAGCCCGCCGCCCCCGCCCGGACGCTGAGGACCCTGTTCAGCAGCAGGACGCCCTGTTCGGCCCAGCGGCTGAGATCCCCGTGGACGCGGGGCGGAAGGCCGAGATCGGCCTCGAGTTCCTTGTAGATGTTGGCGAGGCTGCGCGGGATCGGGCGGGTGGCGCCGTCCACCGCAAAGGCCAGCCCGACGGCGTGGCCCGGCGTGGGGTACGGGTCCTGGCCCACGATCAGGACCCGGACCGCCTCCAACGGCTGGCGGAATGCCCGCAGCACGTTCGACGGCGACGGCAGGACCGCGTGGCCCGCGGCAACTTCGGCGGCAAGGAAGCCCAGGACAGTACGCAACTGCCCCTCCACCGGTGCGAGCGCCGCCGCCCAGTCGGGGGCGGCGAGCCCCGTCAGGGGCAGCCTGGCCAGCTCGGCGAACCCCAAGGGCTCTGCCGCC
>JAODMV010000272.1 GCA_025464875.1 Arthrobacter sp.
GCGGATCGTCGTGGCCGGCGGCGGCCCGGCGGCCCACCGTTTCGCCGATGCCATGCAGGCCCGGGGACTGGACGGCTGGCACCTCACTGTCCTGGCCGAGGAAACCCACCTCCCCTACGACCGCGTCGCGCTGAGCAGGGCCCTCACGGACACCGCCGTCGACCTCACCCTCGGCAGTGCCTCCATGTGGGACCACCCGGCCCTGAGCCTCAAGACCGGCGAGCGCGTCATCGGCATCGACACCGCCGGCAAAACCGTCGAGACCGCCGCCGGGTCCGTCTACCCCTACGACGAGCTCGTCGTCGCCACCGGCTCGGACGCGGCCCGCCTGCCCATCCCGGGCGCCGAACTCACCCACGTCTACCGCACCCTGGCGGACGTCCGGTCCATCAACACGGCGATCGCGGAGCTGACCGGGCGGCTGGGCCGCCGGGTGAACGCCGTCACCATCGGCGGCGGGCTGCTGGGCCTCGAAGCCGCGGCCGGCGCCGAGCAGCTGGGCGCCAAGCCGATTGTCATCAACGGCTCCTCCTGGCTGATGAACACGCAGCTGGACGAGGGCGCCGGGCAGGCGCTCGGCCGGCTGATCGAGGCCAAGGGCTTCACCGTCCACCGCGGCGTGTACCCTTCCGAGATCCTCTCGGACGACGACGGCCAGGTCACCGGCGTGCTTCTGGCGGACGGGCGCACCATCGAAGCCGACATCGTGATCGTCGCGATCGGCGTGCGGCCCCGCGATGAACTGTTCCGGGCGGCCAACGGCACCGCCGACGGCGGCGACAAGAACGGGACAGGCCAGGCATTCGAGCTCGGCCCCCGCGGCGGCGTCGTCATTTCCGAGGGCTGCCAGACGCAGGTCCCCGGCGTCTGGGCGATCGGCGAGGTGGCCAGCTTCGGCGGCATGTGCCTGGGCCTGGTGGCCCCGGCGAACACGATGGCCGAGATCGTGGCGGACCGGCTGCACGGCGGCGAGGCGAGCTTCCCGGGCTTCGACACCGCCACCAAGCTCAAGCTCTCCGGCGTCGACGTCGCCAGCTTCGGTGACGCCTTCGCCCGCACGGAGCACTCCCTCGAAATCGTCTATGCGGACCCCGCCCGCGGCGTCTATCAGAAGATCGTCACCACGGACGACGCCAAGACCCTGCTGGGCGGGATCTTCGTCGGCGACGCCGCCCCGTACACGAGCCTGCGCCCCCTGCTCGGCCGCGAACTGGCCGCCGAACCCGGTGCCTACCTCACCGCCGCCGGCGGCGGGGACGCCCCGGACACGGAGCTCCCGGACGACGCCATCCTGTGCTCCTGCAACAACGTGGCCGCCGGAAGCATCCGCGACGCCATCAACGGCTGCCGCTCCTGCGACGGCAGCGCCCCCGTGCGGGAACTCGGCGAGCTGAAGGGCTGCACCCGCGCCGGAACCCAGTGCGGCTCCTGCGTGCCGATGCTCAAGAAACTGCTGGAAGGGGAACTGACGAAGTCCGGCGTCGCCGTCTCCAAGGCGCTGTGCGAGCACTTCGAGCTCTCCCGCCAGGAGCTCTTCGACGCCATCCGGGTGCTCGGGCTGACCTCCTTCGAGGAGATCCTGGCCCGGTACGGCACCGGCACCGGCTGCGACATCTGCAAGCCCACCGTCGCCAACATCCTGGCCAGCCAGCACAGCGCCTACGTCCTGGACGGCGGCCGCGGCACCCTGCAGGACACCAACGACCGCGCCCTGGCGAACATGCAGAAGGACGGCAGCTACTCGGTGGTCCCGCGGATCGCCGGCGGTGAAATCACCCCCCGGAAGCTCGGCGTGATCGCCGCCGTCGCGGAGAAGTACGGCCTGTACACCAAGATCACCGGCGGGCAGCGGATCGACATGTTCGGCGCCCGGCTGGAGCAGCTGCCGGAGATCTGGAAGGAACTCGTGGACGCCGGCTTCGAATCCGGCCAGGCCTACGGCAAGAGCCTGCGCACCGTGAAATCCTGCGTCGGCTCCACCTGGTGCCGCTTCGGCGTCCAGGACGCGGTGGCCATGGCCATCGGGCTGGAGCTGCGCTACCGCGGGCTCCGCAGCCCACACAAGTTCAAGATGGGCGTATCCGGCTGCGCCCGCGAGTGCGCCGAGGCCCGCGGCAAGGACGTCGGCGTGATCGCCACGGACAAGGGCTGGAACCTGTACGTCGGCGGCAACGGCGGCTTCCAGCCGGCCCACGCCCAACTCCTCGCCCAGGACCTGGACGACGCGACCCTGCTGAAGTACATCGACCGCTACCTGATGTACTACATCCGCACCGCGGACCGGCTGCAGCGCACCGCACGCTGGCAGGAGGACCTCGACGGCGGCCTGAAGCACGTCGAGGACGTGGTGGTGCACGATTCCCTGGGCATCGCCGGGGAACTCGAAGCGGCCATGGCCCAGCACGTGGATACTTATGTGGACGAATGGGCGGAAACCCTCAAGGACCCGGAGCGCCTGCGCCGCTTCCGTTCCTTCGTCAACGCCCCCGACCAAAAGGACGACTCCATCGCCTTCGTTCCGGAGCGGGGCCAGATCCGTCCGGCCACCGCCGAGGAAAAGGGCGGCCGGCTCATCGCCGCCACCATCCCCGTCCGGCCCTCCGGCGCCCCTGCCACCGAACGCCCCCACCGGGACAGCCCCGCCCAGGAAAGTAAGGTCTAACCATGCAGCTCAGCATCGATCTCAGCGGCCGCGAAGTCCTCATCACCGGTTCCGACGCCGCCGCCCGCCAGGCCGTCCGCCGCTACCGGGCCGCCGGCGCCATCATCTCCCGGCTCAGCGCCCCCGCCGGCGCCCGGGAGGACGGCCCCCTGCCGGAACGGCCCTTCCTCGTGGCCGCGGTCGACGACGGCCAGCCCGGATGGGACACGCTGCTGGAGCGGTGCCGCGAGACCGGCATCCTGGTCGCGGCGGAGCCCCCGGCCGGGCCAGCCGGCCACGTCACCCTGGTGGGCGGCGGTCCGGGAACTCCCGAGCTGCTGACCGTCGCCGCCGTCGCGGCGCTGCGGGACGCCGACGTCGTGTTCTACGACCGGCTGGCCCCGCACCAGGAGCTGTGCTCGCTGAGCTCGGGCGAGCTGGTGGATGTGGGCAAACGCCCCGGCCACCACCCGGTCAGCCAGTCGGGCATCGAGGAGCTTCTGGTGGAAGCTGCGCTGGCGGGCAGGAACGTCGTACGGCTCAAGGGCGGGGACCCCTATGTGTTCGGCCGCGGCGGCGAGGAAGTGGCCGCCTGCGTCCAGGCGGGCGTGCCCGTCCGGGTGATTTCCGGCGTCACCAGCGCCATCTCCGTTCCCGCCGCGGCCGGGATCCCGGTGACGCACCGTGAGGTCAGCCACCTGTTCACCGTGGTGTCCGGCCACGCGCCGCTGACGGAAAAGGAGCACGAGCACCTGGCCGGACTGGGCGGAACGATCGTGGTCCTGATGGGGATCGGCACCCTGCACCAGCTCGCAGCCGGGCTGCGCCGGGCCGGCCTGCCGGCGGACACGCCGGTCGCCGTCGTCGAGCGCGGCTACCGGCCGGGCCAGCGCACCACCATCGCGGAGCTGGGCACCATCGCCAGGGCCGCCGCAGGCTGCAGCAGCCCCGCCGTGCTGGTGATCGGCGAGGTGGTCCGGGTGGCCGAGGCCAACCGCGGGCATGGCGGTGCCGCGGCGGACCTGGACCGCCTGGCAGCCTCCCTGATGGGGGCGTGAAGGCCGACGTGAATGCCCCCAATGCCCTTGCCGCCGTCCTGCCGGAGGCTGCGCGCGAGGTTCCGCGCGATGCCGGCCCGCCCGAGGAGGGTCCCGAAAAAGCGGATCTGCCGCTGGAGGGCTTCCGGATCGGCGTCACCTCGCACCGGCGCTCCCAGGACCTGATCGAGGCCCTGGAACGCCGCGGCGCCGAGGTGCTGCACGCCCCGGCGCTGAAGATCGCCCCGGTCCAGGAGGACAACAGGCTGATCGAGGACACCCGGGCCATCATCGCGGCCCGGCCCGAGCTGTGCATCGCCACCACCGCCTACGGCATGCGCCGCTGGTGCGAGGCGGCGGACAGCTTCGGCATCGGCGAGCAGCTGCTGGAAACCCTGGCGGCCTGCCGGATGTTTGTCCGCGGCCCCAAGGCCCGCGGCGCGGTCCGGGCGGCCGGGCTGGCCGACGTCGGGATCAGCAGCGACGAGACCACCGCCACCCTGGTGGACATGCTCCTTGCCGAAGGCGTGCGCGGCAAGACCGTCGCCGTCCA
>JAODMV010000289.1 GCA_025464875.1 Arthrobacter sp.
ACCATCAAGATGCCCGGCTATGAAGCCGACGACATCCTGGCCACACTGGCCACCATGGGAGAAGAAGCCGGCTACGAGGTGCTGCTCGTGTCAGGTGACCGCGACGCATTCCAGCTCATCACGGACAATGTGTTCGTGCTCTACCCGAAAAAAGGCGTGAGCGATATTCCCCGGATGGACGCCGCAGCCATCCAGGAGAAGTACTTCGTCAGCCCCACGCAGTACTCGGACCTTGCCGCCTTGGTGGGGGAGTCAGCGGACAACCTTCCCGGCGTTCCCGGCGTCGGTCCCAAAACGGCAGCCAAGTGGATCAACCTCTACGGCGGCCTCGAGGGAGTCCTCGAGAACCTGGACTCGATCGGCGGGAAGGTAGGGGACGCCCTGCGCGAACATGTGCAGTCCGTCAAGCGCAACCGGCGGCTGAACAGGCTCCACACCGACCTCGACCTCCCGGTAACGCTGGACGAGCTCGCGGAACCACGGCCGGACCAGGCCGCCCTGGAGGAGCTGTTCGACACCCTCGAATTCAAGACCATCCGTACCCGGCTCTTTGCCCTCTACGGCAATGAGGCTCCGGAAACTGCGGAGCGGGAAAGCATCGACACACCGGATTTCGTCACCCCCGCCGGGGCAGCTGAGCTGGCCGCCTTCCTGGCGGCCGGCGCCGGGCAGCGCTCCGCGGTAGCCGTCGACCTGGTCCCGGGACGGATCGGCGAGGACGCCGCCGCGCTGGCGATCGTCCGCGACGGCGCCGCCGCTTACATCGATCTGGCGGGCCAGGACGCCGAGTCCGAAAACGTCCTGGCAGCTTGGCTGCGGGATCCCGGATCGCCCAAGGTGATGCACGGGTTCAAGGCTGCCCTGAAGGCATTGACCGCGCGCGGTTTGGAACTCGAGGGCGTGGTGGATGACACCTCGATCTCCGGCTACCTGATCGAGCCTGACCGGCGCAGCTACGAGCTCGCGGAGCTGGCGCAGCACCACCTCAACGTCGGCATCTCCACCGCCGCAGCGAAAGCAGGTCAGCTGGAGCTGGACTTTGATGGCGATGAAGCCGCCGCCGGCGCACTCGTCCAGGTCGCCGCCGCCGTCCACGCCCTGGGCCGCTACTTCGAGGCGGAGCTGAAAGAGCGCCAGGCGCAGGAGCTCCTGTCCACCCTCGAGCTTCCGGTCAGCCGGGTCCTGGCCAACATGGAAGGTGCCGGGATCTCCATCGACATGCAGCGTATGGACGAGCAGCTGGCCGATCTTGCCAAGGTGATCGACAACGCGCAGGAGCTTGCCTTCGCCGCCATCGGACACGAGGTGAACCTGGGCTCGCCCAAGCAGCTGCAGACGGTGCTGTTCGAGGAACTGGGCCTGCCCAAGACCAAGAAGATCAAGTCCGGCTACACCACCGACGCCGCCTCGCTGAAGAACCTCCTGGAAAAGACCGGGCATGAATTCCTGGTCCAGCTGATGGCGCACCGCGAATCCGCCAAGTTGCGGCAGATGCTGGAGACCCTGAAGAAGGCCGTCACCGAGGACGGCCGGATCCACACGACGTACGCGCAGAACGTGGCCGCGACGGGACGGATCTCGTCCAACAACCCGAACCTCCAGAACATCCCCATCCGCAGCGAGGAAGGCCGCCGCGTGCGCGGCATCTTCGTTGTCAGCGAGGGCTATGAGTGCCTGCTGTCGGCGGACTACTCGCAGATCGAAATGCGGATCATGGCGCACCTCTCAGGCGATGCCGGGCTGATCGCGGCCTACCGGGAAGGCGAGGACCTGCACCGCTTCGTGGGCTCCAACATTTTCCATGTGCCCACCGAGGAGGTCACCAGCGCCATGCGCTCCAAGGTCAAGGCGATGTCCTACGGCCTGGCCTACGGGCTGACCTCCTTCGGGCTCTCCAAGCAGCTGGAGATTTCCGTGGACGAGGCACGTACCCTCATGAAGGAATACTTCGACAGGTTCGGCGCCGTCCGCGACTACCTGCGCGGCGTAGTGGACCAGGCGCGCATCGACGGCTACACGGCCACCATCGAAGGCCGCCGACGCTACCTTCCGGACCTCACCAGCTCGGACCGGCAGCTGCGCGAGAACGCGGAGCGCATCGCGCTGAACTCACCCATCCAGGGATCGGCTGCGGACATCATCAAGCGGGCCATGCTGGGCGTCTCGGGCGCGCTGGCCGAGCAGGGGCTGAAATCGCGCATGCTCCTGCAGGTCCATGACGAACTGGTCCTCGAGGTCGCCGCCGGCGAGCGGGAGGCCGTGGAGAAGCTGGTCACTGAACAGATGGGCGCAGCGGCCGACCTCAGCGTTCCGCTGGAAGTCCAGATCGGCGTCGGTCCCACCTGGTACGACGCCGGGCACTAGCTCGTTCGCTCAGCGGTGCTGGGCTTTTCAGTTTTGTCGTTTCGCAGTTTTGCTTTTTTGGCTGGCAGGGATTCTCAGGGGGAAGCACGTGACAGAAAAGTACGAGATCAGGCGGTTCCGCGCGGCTGAAAAGGGTACGGCCGGCTATGCCCAGGCCGCCGACTGGCTCCGCGGGGTCGGCGTCGGTTTCTACGAGACCCGCCACAGCGAGGAATTCGTGGACAAGGTTCTGGCCACGTACATCGCGGACGACCGGGAACTGACGGGGGTGTACCAGACGGACGGCGTCGCCGCCCATTCCCTGGCCGGGAACGTTCCCGTGGCGACCTTCGGGACGCTGCGCAAGGACCTCAACGTCGGCTACGGGCGTCAACTCGGGGCCCAGCTCGTCACCGGCGTGACGGTGCGCGGCACCCACCGCCGGCGAGGGCTCCTGCGCCGGATGATGACGGAGGACCTCGCGGCGTCGAAGGCCGACGGCCTGGCGGTGGCGGCCCTGAACGCGTCGGAAGCATCGATCTACGGCCGGTTCGGGTTCGGCGTCGCGACCTTCGAACGGAGCATCAAGGTGGACACCGGGCCGCGGTTCCGCCTGCGGCACCGGCCGGGCGGCACGGTGGAGATCGCCGACCGGAAGGTGCTGCTGGAGCTGGCCCCGCAGGTGTTCGAGCGGGTCCACCGGGTCACGCCGGGCTCGATCATGCGGCAGGACGCCTACCGGCAGCGGAGTTCGGGTTCCCTGGCCAGGGACGGTGCCGAGGACGAGGCCATCAAGTGCGCCCTGCACTATGACGCGGACGGGCGCGTGGACGGCTACGTCGCATACAAGTTTGCCGGCTGGGACACCAAGCCCCACACCGTGGAAATCGTCGACCTCGTCGCGGCGAGCGTGGCCGGCTACCTGGAGCTGTGGCAGTTCCTCGGCAGCATCGACCTGGTGCAGCGGGTCAGCTGGGCGGAAGCGCCGGTGGATGACCCGCTGGGCTGGGCCCTGGAGGACCCCCGCTGCATTGACGCCTCAAGCCACAGCGACATGCTCTGGCTGAGGATCCTCGACGCCGTGCAGGCCCTCGGCGCCAGGCGCTACTCGGCCGACGGCACCCTGGTCCTTTCCGTCATCGACAGCCTGGACCTGGCCGCCGGGACCTTCGTCCTGGCGGTCAGCGGCGGGGAGGCCACGGTCACCGCCGCGCCGCGAGGCGCGGCTCCGGATCTGACCCTCGATGTCGCGGAACTGGGCTCCATCTACCTCGGCGCCGTGTGCCCCGTGACGCTGACGGCCGCAGGGAAAATCACCGAACACGCACCCGGGGCGGCGCTGCAAGCGCGGCTCATGTTCGCCGTCGAACGCGCGCCGCACTGCCTGACGCACTTCTAGGCGGAAAGCGGCCGCCACCGGCCTCGACCCGGCCGGATCCGACGCCGCCCTAGCCCTGGCGCTTTGACCGGCGTTGGCGGATGCGACTAGACTAAACGGGCGTGTACTACGTGCGCGCATCTACAATCCACAAATCAGGATGACCCGGCCGATCGTGCCGCGTTCTTCGCCCGCGTGAGTACGCGGGCGAAGCGGTTTGCCTGACCGACTTACTATCCACAACGGAGCCCCTACTACATGACCATCACCTCCACCGAGAAGACCGGTACCCCCGTAGTCGCGATTAACGACATCGGTACCGCTGAAGACTTCCTCGCAGCAGTCGACGCCACCATCAAGTACTTCAACGACGGAGATCTCGTCGAAGGTACCGTTGTCAAGGTCGACCGCGACGAAGTTCTGCTCGACATCGGTTACAAGACCGAAGGTGTCATTCCCTCCCGTGAGCTGTCCATCAAGCACGACGTTGACCCCTCGGAAGTTGTTTCCGTCGGCGATCTGGTCGAAGCCCTGGTGCTCACCAAGGAAGACAAAGAAGGCCGCCTGATCCTCTCCAAGAAGCGTGCTCAGTACGAGCGTGCCTGGGGCGACATCGAGAAGGTCAAGGAAGAAGACGGCGTCGTCACCGGTACCGTCATCGAGGTTGTCAAGGGTGGTCTTATCCTCGACATCGGTCTGCGCGGCTTCCTGCCCGCATCCCTCGTCGAGATGCGCCGTGTGCGCGACCTTGCTCCGTACATCGGTC
>JAODMV010000295.1 GCA_025464875.1 Arthrobacter sp.
CCAGCCAGGACAGGGTGAGTCCCGCGGCTATGGCGACGGTGACGGCGAGGTAGGGCGCTCCGGGGGCGGTGAGGAGGTCTTGCACCACTTAAGTCTTGCAACACTTACGCGGGCAACTGAAATCGGCGCTGCGTCAACATGGGGGCGGCGCGGCAAGGGGCGCAAGGGCCCTTCTTTTCCGGGCCACAAAGCGGACAACGAAGCAACTGATTTTATCCTTGGGGGAGGGCGCCGTGCGTCGACGGGGATCGTCCGCAGCCGTGTTGGCGGCAGTTTGTGCAGCGGCGCTGGCGGCCTGCGCGTCCCCCGCCGCGGCGCCGAGCACCAGTTCACCGCCCGGGGCTGCGGCAACAGCTACGCCGGGTGCCACCGAGGTTACGGCTTCGCCCTCCAGCGCCGACCCTTCCGACGCGGACTGGAAGACCTTCACGACGTCGGATGGGCAGTTCACGTTCGACTACCCGGCCGAGTGGAGCATCAAGGACCCCGCGGGGGAACCGGCGAGCGGTGGCGTCTTCGTCGAGGTCACGAACGAGGCCGGGAAGTCGATGGCCACCTTGCGCACCAATATGGTCACCGGCGCGGAGTGTACGGTCAAGCAGCCCTACGCGGTCTACGAGTCCGAGCCGCTGCCCGCTCTGGATCAGAACGGCAGCGTGCCGCGCTTCGTCTTTGAGGCCCGGAGCGATACCTCGCCAACAGATCCACTGAAGATCGATGCCTTCGCGTACGGGATTACGTCCGCTCCGGAGCCCACCGGGGCCGATGCCTGCCCAATGTTCCATTTCTTCGCGTGGCCGCCGAGCGGTGCCATGTTTGGGGGCGACGCCGGGGAATCCAATGCATGCGGACACCCCGGAGGTGTACGCGACGACCTCGGAATTCCAGGACATCCGGAAGATGATCACATCGCTGTGGCCGGCCGGCCGGCCGGGGCGTAGCGGATTCGACCGCCGCGCGAGGAGATCCGGAAAATGATTACCTCGCTGAGGGCGGCGGAGACGTAGCCCCCCGAATCAGGGGGACGGCGACGTCGTCCACCGCCCGGTGCTGGCCGCTCTGTGACGGCTATTCTGCGTCGGCGGCTCTGGTACCGGCAGCACAGTGCCGGCCCGGCGCCTATACCGCGGGGCCGGCCCGGCGGCCTACACTGCCGGGAAGTGCCGGTGACGGCGATGGGAGGGCGACGGCACGGCGTTCCCGTTCGAGGCCCTTCCCGCCCAAGGTGCGGAACGGTCCTCATGGATCAGTCCGGTGCCGGCGCACTCGCGCACAGCCCTGATGCCGTCGGCAGCCGAGCGTTTGTCATCAAAGGGCTTGGATACCGCCAGCACGCTGCCGTCATCCGCGAGCAGCCGGAACCTGACATGTGATTCCGAATCCGTAAAAATCTCAAATTGTCCTGCCATTAGTCTTTCCTTTCGGGCAGCCTCGCCGCTGATGGCGGGATGGTCACTTCTTCGTGTCGTTGCCGCGCACGGCAAGTCCCCTCGGTGCTAGGAACTAGCCTGCCGCCTGGCGAGGTGCCGACGTAAGGGGCGAAAGTCCCATTGCGCAGTCCCAGCGCACTGTGCGGCTGGTCCGTGCCGGGCGCTAGATTGGGAGCATGGCTGAGTTTCCAGAGGCGGAATCCGGGGAAATCGTGCGGCTGACGGCACGCGTCGACGGCGCGGTGCAGGCTGTCGGCTTCCGGTTTTGGACCGTGCGCAAGGCCGACGAACTCGGGCTGAGCGGCACGGTGAGGAACAACGACGACGGTTCGGTCGGCATCGTCGCCGAGGGGCCGCAGGCGAGGATGCTTGCGTTCCGGCACTGGCTGCGCTCCCCGGAGGCGCCGGGACGGGTCGACTCGGTGGACGAATCCGTGTCCGCCGCGACGGGGGAGTTCAAGGGCTTCGGCGTGAGGTACTAGCTCACTTAGGAACGTTTCAGCAGCTGGTGCTCTTGGACTGCCGTGCGGGAGAGCGTCTTGTAGCCCACCTGTTCGAACAACACGGTGATGACGTCGTCCTCGTGCCGCATCACCAGCCCTGGACCCCATTCGCTGTGCGTCACGCTGGAGTTCAGCGGGAACGCCTCGGCGCCGGACGTGCCGGCGTCCGCGGCCGCCCCGCCGTCGGTCGGCTCCGGGTAGGCGGAACCGTCGTCGCAGGTATCGCAGGCCCCACAGGGCTCCGGGAGGTCCTCGCCGAAGTAGCTGAGCAGGAATTGCCGCCGGCAGCCGTCGGTTTCGGCGAAGCCGCGGATCATCTCCACGCGGGAGTTGTCCATGCGCTGGCGGGCCTCGGCGAGTTCGACGGCGCGTTCCACCACGGCCGACAGTTCCGCCTTTGACTTCAGCCGGACTCCTCGCTTGCCCACCTTCACGGCGCCCGTTTCCTGGAGCTGGTTCAGCAGTCCCGTGACGCGGCGCGCCGGCAAACCAGTCCGCTCGGCGAGGGCTTGCTTTGGCAGCGGGGCGTCCGCCTCCCGCAGGGCCTCCAGCACAGCCCGGAGCGAATCCTCATCCGGGGCATGAGCGGCGAAGAAGCGCCGCAGCCCCAGGTCCTCGGAGCGGTAGTGCAGCGCGGCAACGGCAGCCTCGCCGTCGCGGCCGGCCCGGCCGATCTCCGGGTAGTAGCTGTCCAGGGATTCCGGCACATCGGCCTGGAGGCCAAAGCCGACGTTGGGTTTTTCGATTCCCATCCCGAACGCGGTGGTGGCGACGACGACGTCGAGCTCGTCGTCGAGGAACTGCTGATGGATGCGCTCGCGGTCGCCCGCGGTCCGTCCCGCGTGATAGGCCTCGGCCCGCAGGCCGTGCTTGAGCAGCTTCGCGGCGTACTTTTCCGTGTCTTTGCGTTTGGCGGCGTACACCAGGCCCGGCCCGTTCCGCCGCGCCACCAGGTCGAGGGCCTGCTCGAGCACGGCTTGGCGCTTCTGTTTGTCCTCGTGGTGCCGGAGGACGTCGAGGCGGATGTTGGGCCGGTCAAAGCCATGGACCAGAACCAAGGGGTCCTTCATCCGCAGCCGTTGCTGGATTTCGTCGCGGACCGGGGGAGCAGCGGTTGCGGTGAGCGCGGCGACCGGCGGGTTGCCGAGCCTTCCGCGGACCTCGCCCAGGCCAAGGTAGTCCGGCCGGAAGTCGTGGCCCCATGAGGAAACGCAATGGGCTTCATCAACGACGAAGAGGGAGATATTGAGCGCGGCGAGCCGGTCCACGGTGCTCGTCTTGGCCAGCTGCTCGGGCGCGAGGAAGAGGAAGCACGCCCTGCGCTGCTCCACGGCCTGCCAGGCCTGTTCCTGCTCCGCCGCGGTGTACGAGGAGTTGATGGCGACGGCGCTCTCCGCCCCGGCCGCTTCCAGCAGCCCCTGCAGCTGGTCTTCCTGCAAGGCGATCAGCGGGGAAACGACGACGACGGGGCCGTCGCCGTTGCGGTGCAGCAGCAGGGACGCCACCTGGTAGACGGCGGATTTGCCGTACCCCGTGGGCATGACGGCGAGGACATCGCGGCCCTCGGCCAGGGCGCTCATGCCGGCGAGCTGGCCTTCACGGAGTTCTGTCAGGCCGAAGCTCTCGGCCGCCAACTGGCGGAGCTGGGCTTCGGTGTCGGTTGATGCATTCGTGCTGGGCGCGGACGAGTTGCCTGCTTTTGTGCTCGTGGCGATGACATCGGTCATGGTGGCGGCTCCGGCGGGACGATTCTGTCGGCCGTCTGCATCAGCCGTTCCTCCAGCCTAACGCGGCCGGGAAGCCCCTGACCCTCCGGAGTGCCACGGCGTCCCAGAATCGCCGCGTCCCACGGGGCGCCCGGCCGGGGCCAGGCCCTCGGCACCGGACCCCATTCTGGGTACGGTGGCCTCATGCAGAAAATATCGATCGAAGCCCTGGCCCGCGAGCAGCTCGAGGCTGCGGTCGCGGCCGCCAGCGGGCGGGCTGCTGACACCGTGTACGGCGGGCACGAGAAGGTCCTCCGGCAGACCGTCATCGCCCTGAAGGCCGGCACGCAGCTGAGCGAGCACCTGAACCCGGGTGAAGCGACGATCTTCGTGCTCCGCGGTTGTGTTTTGCTGCACGCGGGCAACAACTCCTGGGAAGGGAAAACCGGAGACCTCCTGATCGTTCCGGAGGGTCTCCACAGCCTTCAGGCGGAAGAGGACACGGCAGTCCTCTTCACCGTCGCGAAGGTCCCGACCTAAACGAGCCTGTATCCGGCCGCTGCCGGCGGGGTGGCCGCTATCACGTATTTCGGTGCCTCGGGCAACGGTAGGACAGACTGTTGCCGTGAGCACCACTTCCCGGACCGGCGTCGCCGTCGCAGCCCTCAGCCTCGGCACGGCCCTGAACCCGCTGAATTCCTCGATGATCGCCGTCGCCCTGGTGGTGCTCCGCGCGGATTTCGGGCTCGACGTCGCCACGGTCACCTGGGTGATCACGGCCTTCTACCTCACCTCCGCGGCGGCCCAGCCGCTGATGGGCCGGCTGGCGGACCGCTTCGGCCCCCGCCGGCTGTTCATCCTCGGCATGGCGGTGGTGGCGGTGACCTGCGCGCTGGCGCCGTTCGCGCCCAACTTCGCGCTGCTCTGCGTGGCGCGCGCCTTCATGGCCCTCGGCACGGCGACCGCCTACCCGAGCGCCATCGTCATGGTGGGGGCGCTCGCCCGGCAGGCCAAAATGAAGTACTCGCGCCCGCTGGGCCGGATCCAAATGGCCAACACTGCTGCGGCGGCTGTCGGACCGGTGGTGGGCGGGCTGCTGGTCAGCCTCGTGGGGTGGCAGGCCCTGTTCCTCGTCAACGTCCCGCTGGCGCTTGCCGCGCTGATCATCGTCCGGCGGTACGCCCCGGCCGACGAGGACCGTGAACGCGGCCGGGCCTCGGAACTGCTGCGCGACTCGGACATCCCCGGGATCCTCGCCTTTCTGGGTGCCCTGGTCCTGATAATGATGGCGCTGCTGAACGTGCTGCCGGACGTCCGCTGGTGGCTGCTCGGCGGCGGAACGCTGCTGACCGTGCTGTTCGTCTGGCGCGAACTGCGATTCGCCCCGCCGTTCCTGGACCTGCGGATGCTGGGGCGGAACCGGCCGCTCCTGCTGCTCTATTTAGGCTTCGCGGTTTTCAACGGCGTCTACTATCTGGCGTTCTTCGGGCTGCCGCAGTTGCTGCAGGAAGCGGCGGGCTACGATCCGGGAATCGTGGGCCTGTTAATGCTGCCGCTGGCCGCGATCTCGGTGCTTGCGACGCCGTTCGCGGTCCGTGCGATCGACCGCTTCGGCGTCAGGCGCGTCCTGATCGCCGGTGCCGGTGTGCTGGTGGTGGCGTCAGGGATGACGTGGCTGCTGACGGCGTCCCTGGCCGTTCCGCTGGTGCTGACGCTGACGGCACTGTTGGGGGTGCCGTACTGCGTGGTGAATATCGCCTCCAGCCAGGGCTTGTACATGTCCACCCGGCCGCAGGAGCGGGGAGTGGCCGCCGGAATCTACCAGACGTTCCGCTACCTCGGCGCGATCACGGCGACGGTACTGATCGGCCTCTTCTACGGCAGCGGCGTCAATCAGGCCAATTGGGGCCTCATGGTGCTCGTGATGCTCGGGCTCGGTGCGGTGGCCTTCGTGGTGACGCTGCTGTGGCGGGAGAAGGCTGCCTGAGGCTCGCCGCGCCCACCGGGCCCATTTCCGCCGTCAGCGCACGGGCGGCAGGGCGGAACCGGCTTCCCGTAGGATGGAGTGCATTATGGATGACCCCCCTTCACATATGCCCTTGCCCCTCCACCTTCTGACCGGTATTCCGGCCATCGCGGGAGAGGGGCGCCCGAATGTATGAATGGATCATGATCGGCATCGGTCTCGTCCTCACCGTCGGCACCGGGTTATTCGTCGCCTCCGAGTTCGCGCTCGTGAACCTGGACCGCAACGACCTTGAAGCCCGGCAGGCCCGCGGCGAGAAGCGCCTCGGCCCGACGATCAAGGCCCTGAAGATCACGTCGACCCACCTGTCCGGCGCCCAGCTGGGCATCACCCTGACGACGCTTCTCACCGGCTACACCTTTGAACCGGCCATCAGCAAGATGCTGAGCGGACCTTTGCTCGCAGCCGGCCTCCCCGAAGGCCTGGTGCCCGGAATCGGCGCCGTCATCGGTATCTTCATCGCCACCATCTTCTCCATGGTGATCGGCGAACTGGTTCCCAAGAACTTCGCCCTGGCCCTTCCGCTCGCGACCGCCAAGGTTGTTGTGCCGTTCCAGGCCGCCTTTACAACGGTCTTCAAGCCGGTCATCACCCTGTTCAACAACACCGCAAACTCGATCATCAGGTCCTTCGGAATCGAACCCAAGGAAGAGCTCTCGGGTGCCCGCAGCGCCGAGGAATTGAGTTCGCTGGTGCGCCGCTCCGCGCTCGAGGGCGTTCTGGATCTGGACCATGCGACCCTGCTGCACCGGACGCTCCGGTTCTCGGAGCACAGCGCCGTGGACGTCATGACCCCCCGGGTGCGGATGACGGCGGTTCATGCCGATGACACGGCCGAACAGATCGTCAGCCTCGCCACGTCCACCGGGTTCTCCCGGTTCCCGGTCATCGGCCGTGACCGGGACGAGGTGCTGGGTGTGCTGCACGTGAAGCAGGCCTTCGCCGTGGCCCTGGGAGACCGGAGCCGCGTGCTGGCCTCTGAGCTCATGATTGAACCGCTCAGGGTGCCCGAATCCATGGGTGTTGATTCCCTCCTGGGCCTGCTCCGCAAACAGGGCCTCCAGGTGGCCATCGTCTCCGACGAGCACGGCGGAACCGCCGGCATCGTGACCTTGGAGGACCTGGTCGAAGAGATCGTAGGCGAGCTGGAGGATGAACACGACCGCGCCCGCGTCGGCGTCGTGCGCACCGGCCGCTCCATCACCTTCGATGCCGCCCTGCGCCCGGACGAACTCCTGGACCGCACCGGCATCGTCGTCCCCGACGGCGAAGAGTACGACACCATCGCCGGCTTCGTCACCGACCAGCTGGACCGCATCCCGGAACTCGGCGACGAAGTCCCCGTGGACGACGGAATCCTGCGAGTCGAACGGGTGGTCGGCATGCACGTCGAGCGCCTCCGATTCACCCCGGATGACTCGCTGGAGGCGCCCAAAAGCGCTCACGACCAGATCGTTGACAACCTGACGCAGGAGCTGAGCAAATGAGTGAATACCTCCCCGGCATCATCTGGCTGGTGGTGCTCCTGATCGTCAATGCCTTCTTCGTCGGCGCCGAGTTCGCCGTCATCTCGGCGCGCCGGTCACAGATCGAGCCGAAGGCGGAGGCCGGCAGCAAGGCGGCGAAGACGACCCTGTGGGCCATGGAACACGCCACCCTGATGCTGGCCACCAGCCAGCTCGGGATCACGGTGTGCTCGTTGGTGATCCTGAACGTCTCCGAGCCGGCGATCCACCACCTGCTCGAGATTCCCCTGGGCCTGACCTCGC
>JAODMV010000302.1 GCA_025464875.1 Arthrobacter sp.
CGTGGGTGAGGACGTGGAAAACATCCTCCTGAAGCTCATCCAGGCCGCCGACTATGACGTCAAGAAGGCCGAACAGGGCATCATCTACATCGACGAGATCGACAAGATTTCGCGGAAGAGCGAAAACCCCTCCATCACCCGGGACGTCTCGGGTGAGGGTGTCCAGCAGGCGCTGCTGAAGATCCTGGAAGGGACCGTAGCCTCGGTGCCGCCCCAGGGCGGACGCAAGCACCCGCACCAGGAGTTCATCCAGATCGACACCACGAACGTGCTGTTCATCGTCGCCGGTGCCTTTGCCGGACTCGAGGAAATCATCGGTTCACGCTCCGGTCGGAAGGGTATCGGCTTCGGCGCCCCGCTCAATGAGGCCAAGAACAACGCGGACTCCTACGGCGAGGTCATGCCCGAGGACCTGCTGAAGTTCGGCCTCATTCCCGAATTCATCGGCCGGCTTCCGGTGATCACCACTGTCTCCAATTTGGACCGGTCGGCGCTGATCCAGATCCTCTCCACCCCCAAGAACGCCCTGGTGAAGCAGTACCAGAAGATGTTCCAGCTCGACGGCGTCGAACTTCTTTTCGACGAAGAGGCACTGAACACGATCGCGGACCAGGCGCTCGAGCGCGGCACCGGCGCCCGCGGACTGCGCGCCATCATGGAGGAAGTGCTGCTTCCGGTGATGTTCGACCTGCCCAGCCGCGACGACATCGCGAGTGTTGTCATCACGGCGGAGGTCGTGGCCGAGAAGGCCGCGCCCACCCTGATCGCGCACGACGCCGTCAAGCGCCGCAAATCCGCCTGATCCGGAATAAATCCACGGCACGGCTCGCTGTCACCTGTTGAAGCGCCGGGCACGCTACTTGCCCGCCGACTACCCCAAGGAGAATTCCCGTGTCTGAAACCATGACCAATAAAGCCGACTTCTGGTTCGACCCGATGTGCCCCTTCGCCTGGGTCACCTCCCGCTGGATCGGGGAGGTCGAAGCAGTCCGCGACGTCAAGACCGAGTGGCACGTCATGAGCCTGGCCGTGCTCAACGAGGGACGCGAGGAGCTCCCGGCGCAGTACAAGGAGTTCCTGACCAAGGCGTGGGCCCCGGTGCGGGTCATCGTCGCCGCCGCCGAACAGCACGGGACCGAGTACATCAAGGCGCTCTACGACGCCATGGGCACGAAGATCCACAATGAGGGCAACAGCGACATCGACGAGGTCATCGCCAAGTCGCTGTCCGAGCTCGACCTGCCGGCGGAACTCGCCGCAGCGGGGCAGAGCGACGCATTCGACGCCCAGCTGCGCGCCAGCCACGAGTCCGGCATCTCCCTGGTCGGCCAGGACGTGGGCACGCCCGTCGTCGCCTTCAACGGCACCGCCTTCTTCGGTCCGGTCCTGACCCGCATTCCCCGGGGCGAAGAGGCCGGCCGCCTCTGGGACGCCACGGTGACGCTGGCCTCGTTCCCGTACTTCTTTGAAATCAAGCGCAGCCGGACCGAAAGCCCCGTCTTCGACTGACCCGTTGGGGCCGATCCAAGGGCGCCGGGCCAGGCGCGGCAGGCCACGCAAAGAGCCCCGGAGGAACTACTGCCATGTAGTTCCTCCGGGGCTCTTGTGCATCCCGAAGCCGAGGAGAACAATTGAATTTACCCACTTCGAAAGACTTGGGACGCAGGAACCAAAGATTCAGTGACAATCATCTGACGCAGCCTTCGGCAAAGTCAGAAGATGGCTACCAGTGACGAGGTAGGAAGACCTGAAAGTCTGAGGATCCCGCCAGATTGTCAAAGACGTCACCAGACAATCGAAAAGTCGAAGCCCCACCGACGGCTAAACGCTGATGGGGCTTCCCCTTTGCCCCAAAATCTTCGGGCGCCTAGAACACTCCGGCGTCCAAAACACCCCGGGCGGGGATGCGCCGATGAGCAGTGAACCCATTGCCGACTACGCCCTGCTGTCCGATTGCCGGTCCGCAGCCCTCGTGGGCGCCTCCGGCTCGGTGGACTGGCTGTGCTTTCCGCGCTTTGACGGCCCCTCGGTCTTCGGCCGGATCCTGGGCCCGGAGGCGGGATCCTGGTCGATCCGGCCCACCGGTGCGTTTGCCTCCACCCGGCGCTACCTCGGCGCGACGATGGTGCTTGAGACGGTGTACACGGCCCCGGGAGGCAGCGTAACCGTGACGGATGCCCTCGCGCTCGGCGACGGCAACAGGGGCCACGAACTCGGCGCGGAGGCGCCCGGCGCGCTCCTGCGCCAGCTGGCGTGCACTGACGGAGCCGTCGAGGTGGACGTCGTCCTGTCCCCGCGGCCCGAATACGGGCTGATCACGCCGCTGCTGCACCGCGCCGCCGGCGGCGTGCTTGCCCGCGGGGGAGCGGATGTCCTGGCCTTCTCCACCGCCGTCCCCTTCGAGTTCAGCGGGCACGCGGCGCAGGCCCGGCTGACGCTGCGGGCCGGAGAGGTTCTTGGCTTCGCCCTGCATCACCGGAACAGCTGGCAGGAGGCGCCGCCCTTTTGGACCCAGGCGGAGATCAGCCGCCGGCTCGCCGACACCCTGCAGGGGTGGAGCAGCTGGTCGGAGATCCACCAGGGCTACCAGGGCCCCTGGGAGGACCTGGTGGCTGCCAGCGGGCGGGTCCTGCAGTCCCTGACGTACTATCCCACCGGGGCGATCGTGGCGGCACCGACGACGTCCCTGCCGGAAGTCCCCGGCGGCACGCGCAACTGGGACTACCGGTACACCTGGATTCGGGACGCGAGCATGACCCTGCAGGCGCTCTGGGTGGCCGCCTGCCCCGATGAGGCCGGGAAGTTCTTCGCGTTCATGGCCTCGGCGGCCGCCAGCCAGCTGGCCAGGGGCACGGACCTGCAGATCATGTACGGCGTCGGCGGCGAGCGGGACCTGTCCGAACGGGAACTTCCCCGCCTTCCGGGATGGCGGGCCAGCTCCCCGGTCCGGGTCGGCAATGGCGCCTGGAACCAGCGCCAGCTCGATGTCTACGGCGAGCTCCTCGACGCCGCCGCGACGCTGCCGGAGTATCTCGCCGCGCTGGAACCGGAGACCCTGCGGTTCCTTGCCGATGCTGCGGATGCCGCCGCGGCCCGCTGGCAGTCCCCGGACCAGGGCATCTGGGAGGTCCGCGGGGACCCGCGCCACTATCTGCATTCCAAGCTCATGTGTTGGGTGGCCGTGGACCGCGCCATTGCCCTTGCCGACGCCCTGCACGCTTCCGAGCGGGTGCCGCACTGGGCCGAGGTGCGGGCCCGGATTGCAGAGTCCATCCACGCGAACGGCTGGAACGAAGCGGCCAAGGCCTACACCCAGTCTTACGGCTCCGAAGAGCTCGACGCGTCAGCGCTGATGCTGTCCATTGTGGGGTTTCTCCCGGGCGATGACCCCCGCATGCTGGCCACCCTTGAGGCAATTGAGCAGCGGCTCACCGACAGCAGGGGGCTGGTGTATCGCTACCTGGGCGACGACGGCTTCCCCGGGCAGGAAGGCACGTTTCTGCTGTGCACCTTCTGGCTCGCCCAGGCCCTCGCCCTCGCCGGCAACACCGGGCGCGCCCGCGCCGTCTTCGAACGGGCCGCCGGCTTCGCCTCCGATCTGGGCCTGCTGGCCGAACAGCTCGCCCCCGACACCGGGGAGCTGCTCGGTAATTTCCCGCAGGCCTTCAGCCACGTCGGCCTGGTCAACGCGGCCTGGGCCATCAGCACCGCGGAGGACGAGGAACGAGGAAGGGCTCCGTCCAGGATTCCCTGAACGGAGCCCTCCGTGGCTCAACCCCGGATACCGGGGCTACGGCTGGGCGCTACGCCTCGGCGGGTGCCAGGACGACGTCGCTGACGGTCAGTTCGCCGTCGCCGGCCACCAGCGCCAGTTCGCGGGCGTTGGCGGCGGCCTTGAGGTCGGCCAGGCCAGCCTTCAGCTGCGTCGTGAGGGATTCCGAGGCCGTGATGGTCGCGGACAGCACCTCCGTGCGCTGCTTGACCTTGGCCTCGGACTTGGCCTTGCGGATGCCGCTCAGCGCCGTCCCGACGGTCGCCAGCAGCGTCGTGTCGCCGTCGATCTCGAGGGCGGACGGCCACTCGGCGCGGTGTACGGAACCGGTGCGCCACCAGCTCCAAACCTCCTCCGTGGCGAAGGGCAGGAACGGGGCGAACAGCCTCAGCAGGGTGTCCAGGCTCGTCGCCAGCGCCGCCAGCACGGAGGCCTGCTGCGCCTCGCCGGCGGCACCGTAGGCGCGGTCCTTGATGAGCTCCACGTAATCGTCGGTGAAGTGCCAGAAGAAGCTCTCGGTGATCTGCAGTGCCCGGGCGTAGTCGTAGTTCTCGAACGCCTTCGTGGCCTGCAGGACGACGTCGGAGAGCTGGGCGAGCACCGCC
>JAODMV010000324.1 GCA_025464875.1 Arthrobacter sp.
GGCGGCGGGCCCGTTCTGCCGCTTCCTCCCGGGCGCGGCGCTCGGTGGCCGCGGCGCGTTCGAGCGAGGAGGCCCGGTTGCGGGTGGCCGTGAGCTGTTCCTCGGCGCTGCGCAGGGCCAGCCGCGCCTCCATCTCGGCGGCGCGGGCCTGCGAGGCGGCCAGGGCGAGGGCGTCGCGGTGCTCCGGGGAAGGCTCCTGCTCCGCGGGCGCCTCCTGCGCGGCCGCGAGGCGCGCCGCCACGGCTTCGAGCGCCTCCTGTTCGCTGACGATGTTGGCTTCGGCCTTGGCCAGGGACGCGGCCAGGCGTTCGCTTTCGCCGACGGCGCTGCGCAGCACCGAATTGAGGTGCCCCAGGCGTTCGGCGACGGCCGCCAGCCGGGCATCGGAGTCGTGGAGCTGCTCCAGGGCGGCATCGGCGCGCTCCTGGGCCTCGGCCCGCCGGGCCTGGGCGGCGGCCAACGCAAAGCGGTTGCGTTCCAGCCCGGCGGTGACCGCGGCCAGCCGCGCCGAGGCATCGTCGACGGCGGCCTGGACTTCGAGCAGGGAGGGCGCCCTGGCGGAGCCGCCATCGACGGTCAGCGCGGTGAAGACGTCCCCGTTCCTGGTGACCGCGGTGAGTTCGGGGCGGGCCGCGATCAACTGCACCGCCGCGTCCAGGTCAGGCACGACTGCCACGCCTGCAAGCAGGCCGGACAGCGGCAAACGGGTGACAGCCTCCTCCGGGCCCCCGTCGTCGACCAGCCCCGCGGCCCAGCAGGCGCCCTCCGGAAGCTCGCCGTCCGTGGCCTCCCCAGCCGGGGGCTCGCCGTCCGGGAAGCCCAGGCCCGAGGCGGAGCCCGCGGCGGCCAGCAGTAGCGAGGCACGGCCGGCGTCGTCGTCCCTCAACAACCGCACCGCGGCGGAGGCGGACTCTCCGTCCTGCACCACCACGGCGTCGGAGGAGGTGCCGAGGGCAGCCGCGATCGCGGCCTCGAACCCGGCCTCCACCGTGATCATGGCGGCCAGGGATCCCAGCACGCCGGGCAGGCCGGCACGGAGCACATGGTCCGAGCCGTCCTTGCGGTTCAGTCCCAGCTGCAGGGCGTCGCGGCGGGCCACGAGGGCACCGCGCTCCCGCTCGCCCTCGCGCTCGGCCGCCTTGAGCGCATCGATTTCGCTGAGCACCGCATCCAGGGCCTCGCTGGCGTCCTCATAGTCGGCGTCGAGGGTTTCCTCGCCGTCCTCGACGCCGGCCACCTGGGACTCCAGCGCGGTGAACTCGCGCTGGGCCAGCCGGCGGCGTTCCTCCCCCGCCTGCTGCGATTCGCGCAGCCGGCCCAGTTCGGCCTGCGCCGACTCCACCCGGGAGCGTGCCGCGCCGACCTGCCCGGCGAGCCTGGCCAGCCCTTCCCGCCGGTCCGCGGCCGCCCGGAGCAGGGCCGCGAGCCGTTTGTCTTCCGCGGCGGCGGCGTTTTCCGCGTCCTGCTTGGCCGCCGTCGCGGCCTCCAACGCGGTGCGCTGGTCCAGGATCCGGCGTTCCAGCCCGGCCTGCTCCTCGCGGACGCGCGCTGCCTGCTTATCGAGTTGATCGGGGTCCCGGCCGGAGTCCGGGGGAACCTCCGCCGAGCCGAGCAGCCGGCGGCGTTCCTCGGCGAGGGAGCCAAGGGACCGCAGCCGCTCCCGCCCGGCGGAGAGCTGGTACCAGTTGTCCCGCGCCGCGTTCAGTTTGGGCGTCGCCTCGGCCGCGAACTGCTCGAGGCTGGCCTGCCGCCGGCGGCCGGCCTCGAGTTCCTGCTCCACGACGGCTCGGCGGGCCTTCAGAGCGGACTCATCCGCGACATCCTGCTCCAGCGCGGACTGCAGCTGGACGAGATCGTCGGCCAGGAGGCGTGAGCGGGCATCGCGCACTTCGAACTGGACGGTCTGGGCGCGCCGGGCCACCTCGGCTTGTTTACCCAGTGGAGTCAGCTGCCGCCGGATTTCGGCGGTCAGGTCGCTGAGCCGCTGCAGATTGGCCTGCATGGCCTCAAGCTTGCGGACCGTTTTTTCCTTGCGGCGGCGGTGCTTGAGGATGCCGGCGGCCTCTTCAATGAAGCCGCGCCGGTCCTCCGGCGTGGCGTGCAAGACCTTGTCCAGCTGCCCCTGGCCGACGATGACGTGCATTTCGCGGCCCAGGCCCGAATCGGAGAGCAGCTCCTGGATATCCAGCAGGCGGCAGGCGGCACCGTTGATGGCGTACTCCGAGCCGCCGGCACGGAACAGGGTGCGGGAGATGGTGACTTCGCTGTACTCGATGGGCAGCGCGCCGTCGCTGTTGTCGATGGTCAGCGAGACCTGGGCACGGCCCAGGGGCGGCCGGCCGGAGGTTCCGGCGAAGATGACATCCTCCATCTTTCCGCCGCGGAGGGTCTTGGCGCCCTGTTCGCCCATGACCCAGGCCAGGGCATCCACCACATTGGATTTGCCCGAGCCGTTGGGGCCGACCACGGCCGTGACGCCTGGTTCGAATTCGAAAGTCGTCGCCGATGCGAACGACTTGAATCCCCGGACGGTCAGACTCTTGAGGTGCAAGGTGCTTCGGTTCTCCTTCGGTGGTGGCAGGCCTGTATTGCTGCCCTAAATTTACCCGGTTAACCGCGGGAATCCGGGGATTTGCGGGGCCCGGCGCCCGCCTTAACGGTGGCTATGAAGGGCCGGGACTACCAGCGGCCGTTCCGTGGCCGGGGCTGGCAGACCGGGCAGGTGTAGGAGGAACGGTTCATGAACTGTTCCCGCCGCAGCGTGCTGATCAGTCCCGCAGCAGCGCAGCGCTTGCACTCCTGGCCCTCGCGGCCGTAGGCGTTGAGGGAGCGGTCGAAGTAGCCGGACGCCCCGTTGACGTTGACGTACAGCGAATCGAAGCTGGTGCCGCCGGCGGCCAGCGCGTCCGTCATGACTTCGCGGGCGGCGTCCAGCACCCGCAGGGCCTCCGCGCGGCGCAGGGTGTCCGTGGGCCGCGCATAGTGGAGGCGCGCCCTCCAGAGGGCCTCGTCGGCGTAGATATTGCCGATCCCGGACACCAGGCCCTGATCCAGCAGCGCCCGTTTGAGGCCGGTC
>JAODMV010000330.1 GCA_025464875.1 Arthrobacter sp.
GCGACCTGGTCCTGATGGTCAAGCCGCAGTTCGAGATCGGCAAGGACCGGCTGGGCCGGACCGGCGTGGTCACCTCGGAGCGGGAACGCCGGCTCGCCGTGGGCAAAGTGGCGGCTGCCGCCATGGATGCCGGGCTCGAGTTGAAGGGTCTTGCCAGCAGCCCGCTGCCCGGGCAGGACGGAAACGTCGAGTACTTCCTGTGGATGACGCGCGGGATCAGAAAAGACCTGCCTAAGATCGAGGAGCGGGACGCGGCCGTTGCCGCGTTACTCGGAACAATCTGGCCAGACCACTAGAAGGCGGAAACCCGATGAGCAGGCGTGTCCTCATCCTTGCCCACACCGGCCGCGAGGAATCCCTCAAGGCTGCCTGGGAAGCGTGCGCCCAACTGCATGCCTCTGGCATCGTTCCGGTGATGCAGGAATCCGAGCTCGGTGACATGGTGCGCTTCTTCGGCCAACTGGACCACCCCGTCGAGGTCCTTCATGACCATGTGCAGCTGCCCGACGTCGAACTGGTCATGGTGCTCGGCGGGGACGGCACCATCCTGCGGGCAGCGGAGCTGGTCCGCGAAGTCGATGTGCCGCTGTTGGGCGTCAACCTCGGCCATGTGGGCTTCCTGGCCGAAAGCGAGCGGGCGGACCTTGCCCAGACCGTCGAATGGATCGCCAGCCGCCAATACACGGTCGAAGAACGGATGACCATCGATGTCCAGGTGTGGATCGCCGGGCAGAAGATCTGGCACACCTGGGCGCTCAACGAGGCCGCCATCGAAAAAGGCAACCGGGAGCGGATGCTTGAGCTGGTCACGGAGGTGGACGAACGGCCCCTGACCTCGTTCGGCTGTGACGGCGTCGTCCTGGCCACGCCCACCGGCTCCACCGCATACGCTTTCTCCGCCGGCGGCCCGGTGGTCTGGCCCGAGGTCGAGGCGCTGCTCATTGTGCCGATCGCGGCCCACGCGCTCTTCGCCAAGCCCCTGGTGGTCTCGCCCCGGTCCCGGCTCGCCGTCGAGATCCTGAACCGGACCGATGCCCAGGGCGTACTGTGGTGTGATGGCCGCCGTTCTGTGGACCTGCCGCCGGGCGCCCGCGTGGAGGTGACCAAGTCCGCCACGCCCGTGCGGCTGGCACGCACCTACCAGACACCATTCTCGGCCCGGTTGGTCCGCAAGTTCGAACTTCCGATCCAGGGCTGGCGCGGTCCGGCCCCCAAGACCGAAACCATCAACACCGGACCGGTGCCGGTTATCCGCACACCGCGGCCAATGCCGCCGCTTCCCACGCCCCGCCATGCAGGACCCGGCGAGGCAACTGATCCGTCGACTGCGAAGTGAACCATGCTTGAAGAACTGAGAATCCGCGACCTCGGTGTCATCACCGACGCCACTCTGACGCTGGGCCCCGGCCTGAGCGTAGTGACCGGGGAAACCGGTGCCGGCAAGACCATGGTGGTCACCGCCGTCGGGCTGCTGCTCGGCGCGAGATCCGACGCCGGCGCCGTGCGCAGCGGCGCGAAAAGCGCCTCCGCCGAGGCGGTGCTCCGGCTCGAGGCCGGGCACGCCGCCGTCCTTCGGGCGCGCGACGCCGGGGCCGAGGTGGAGGAGTTCGACGGCGGTGCCGAGTTGCTGCTCGCCCGCAGCGTGGGCGCCGACGGCCGCAGCCGGGCGTTCCTCGGCGGACGCGCCGCACCCGTGGGGGTGCTCGGCGAGATCGGCGCGGCCCTCGTCGTGGTCCACGGACAGTCCGACCAGATCAGGCTCAAGAGCCCGGTGGCCCAGCGCGCCGCCCTGGACAAGTTCGCGGGGGAGGGCCTCGCCGGAATCCTGGGCCCCTACCAGGAACTGCACGCGCACTGGAAGGCGAGCCAGCAGGAACTCGATTCGCTCCGCAACGCCGCCCGCGAACGCCTGCGCGAGGCGGAATCGCTGGAGGCCGCCCTCGCGGAGATCGACGCCGTCGATCCCCAGCCGGGGGAGGACGAATCGCTCAAGGCCGAGGCGGTCAAGCTCGCCAACGTCGAGGAATTGCGGATCGCCGCCACGAGCGCCCACGAAGCGCTCATCGCCGAGGATTTCGGGGAGGGCAGCGACGCCACCGCCCTGGTGGACGCCGCCAAGCGGACGCTGGAACACGTGGCCGAACACGACGAGGAACTCGGAGCCGCGGCGGCCCGCCTGGCCGAGGTCGGCTTCCTGCTCAACGACATCGCATCCGAGCTCGCGAGCTACCAGGCCGCGCTGGACACGGAGGGCCCGGAGCGGCTCGCCGAGATCGAGGACCGGCGGGCAGCGCTGGCCAAGCTGGTGCGCAAGTACGCGCCGAGCATCGATGAGGTCCTGGTCTGGGCCGAGGAGGCCCGGGCACGGTACGAGGAGCTGCAGGACGACTCCACCCGGATCGAGGCGCTGGACGCCGAGGTCACCCGGGCCGAGGCCGAACTCCGGAAGCAGGCCGCGGCCATCAGCAAGGCGCGCAAGAAGGCGGCCAAGGACCTCTCCGCCCGGGTCAGCGCCGAGCTCACGGCGCTGGCCATGGCCGATGCCACCCTGGTCATCAACGTGGAGCCCGGCGAGCAGCTGGGTCCCTTCGGCGCCGACGACATCTCCTTCCTGCTCCAGCCGCACTCCGGCGCCCCCGCCCGCCCGCTGGGCAAGGGC
>JAODMV010000346.1 GCA_025464875.1 Arthrobacter sp.
GATGGTGTTAACGAGCGCAAAGGGGAAGTTGAGCTTGGCTGTCTCTTCGGCCCACATCTGTCCGGAAGTCGAACGGAGTGTGAAGTACATGGCGAAGAGACCGGCGAAGAACATCAACTCACTGGACAGCCAGACTACGGTTCCAACGGAAACCATATTGGGGCGATTCAGCGTCGGGTGCGCCGGGGTACTGGGGGCATGGGTCGCAGATGTCACATAGACATTATGTCTATAAAACTCCGTCCTGCCCAACGCAAACCGCGTTTTGCGAGGACTTTTTCTACAAAGACGCGAATTCGCGCGGAAAAGTTCCCGGGCCGGTTCGCATTGGGCATTGCGGCGCCCACCTCGATAGCATCAGCAGGTGACTTCTCAGGCATCTGCAGGGGCGGCGGGTAACACCTGGCCGCGGCTCATCAACGCACTCATTAACGGTACGGATCTCACGGCCGGCAGCACCGAGTGGGCGATGAACTCGATCATGTCCGGTGCGGCCAGCCCGGCACAGGTCGCCGGTTTCCTGGTGGCGCTCCGTGCCAAGGGCGAGACCGTGGATGAACTGGCAGGGCTGGTTGAGGCGATGATCGCCAACGCCAACCCCATCGACATCGCCGGCGAGAAGCTGGATATCGTAGGAACCGGCGGCGACCAGCAGAATACCGTCAACATCTCCACCATGGCCGCCCTGATCGCCGCCGGCGCGGGCGCGAAAGTCGTCAAGCACGGCAACCGCGCAGCGTCCTCCGCCTCCGGTTCGGCCGACGTCCTGGAAGCCCTGGGCGTCCGCCTGGACCTGCCGATTCCCCGGGTTGCCCTGAACGCGGAGGAAGCCGGGATCACCTTCTGCTTCGCCCAGGTCTTCCACCCCTCGATGCGGCACGCCGCCGTCGCCCGCCGTGAGCTTGGCGTGCCGACAGCCTTTAACTTCCTGGGCCCGATGACCAACCCGGCGAACGTGCAGGCCTCGGCGGTCGGCGTCGCCAATGAGCGTATGGCGCCGCTGGTTGCCGGGGTGCTGGCCAAGCGCGGCAGCCGGGGGCTCGTGTTCCGCGGCAACGACGGGCTCGATGAGCTCACCACCACCGGCCCGTCCCGCGTCTGGGAAATCCGCAACGGCGAGGTTACTGAGGAAATGTTCGATCCGCGCGAGCTGGGCATCCGCGCGGCGACGCTGGAAGAGCTGCGCGGCGGTGATGCGGCGGCCAATGCCGCCGTGGTCCGGGCGGTCCTGTCCGGCGCCCCGGGGCCGGCCCGCGATGCCTCGCTGCTGAACGCTGCCGCCGGCTTGGTGGCGTTCGACCTCGACGCGGTGGGTCCGTTCATCGAACGGATGGCTGGCGCGATGAAGCGTGCTGAAGAATCGATCGCGTCCGGGGAAGCAGCGGCCGTGCTGGACCGGTGGGTCTCCCTCTCGCAGGGCTGACGCCGCGCCGGACTCGCTGCCGTCGGATCCCTGCGGGGCTGCGGCGTTAGGGCTGCGTTACCTTACTGCTCGATGCCGAGGGCGAAGGCCGCGTCGAGGTCGTGCTGGGAGTAGGCCCGGAAGGCGATGTGGGTAGTCGTGTGGACTACGGCGGGAACCTTGGAGAGCTTGTCCGCGATCACATCGGCTAGGTCCTCGTGCTTCCCCACCCTGGCAACGGCGATGAGGTCCCATTCGCCGGTGACGGAGTAGACCTCGCTGATGCCCTCAAGGGCGGAAATTTCCTCCGCGGTCTCCGGGATGCGGGCAGCGTCTGTCTTGATCAGGACGAAAGCGGTGATCACGTGTGAACCTTTCCGGATCTGTTGCGCCGTTACTGGCCTGTTGCCTGCTCTGGGCGGGCCCTGCCGTTCCTTGTCAGCCTAGTACACCAGCGAAGCGTGTCAGCCCCGCTGGGCGCGTGCCCCGAACCGGCGCGCGCCCGCGGCCACGAGGCGGTATCCCAGCAGGAGAACCGCCAGGCTCAGCAGCGCCACGATGACGAACGGCAGGACCACAGTCTGTCCGGTGACTGCGCGCAGGAGCATGCCGATTGACACTGTTCCGAGCCAGACGCCGACGCCGGCCGGCCACACCGCCAGGGGAGCGCGCCACAGCCGCAGGGCGAGCCAGGAGACGGCGGCTCCCGCAAGGAACGGCCAGGCGGTGGCCAGGACCCCCGTGATGATCTCCCCCCGCTGGTGGGCGTCCCGGCCGGCGGCGGCGAAGACCAGGATCAGCAGGGCATCAGTGAAGGCGGCCAGCACGGCGGCCCGCCGGGAGGACTTTGTTGCGGACCTTGCCGGGGACCCCGTTGCGGAGGGACGGGGGAGCGGTGGCGGTGAGGAAGGCATGACTCCAGCCTAGCCGGGCCGCAGTCCGCCCGCCCTAGCCGAGCGTGCCCGTGCCGGCAGGCCCATCGGCGCAGGGCGTCCGCGATGGTCATGCCTCCGACAAGTGCGGCACGGCGGCGAAAGGGTGCCGGGCCGTTGTGGCGGGACTCACGGAAGGCTAGGCTCAGCGCACCCTGAGGATCGCCGTCGGATGGCCGCGCGGCAGGGGCCCATGGAGATGAGGAACACCGTGATGGAAAAAATCACTACCTGCCTGTGGTTCGTTTCCCAGGCCGAGGAAGCCGCCGAGTTCTATGTTTCGGTCTTTGACGACGCCAAGGTCCTTAATGTGGCCCGCTACGGCGAGGGCGGCCCGGGCCCCGCCGGCCAGGCCATCACGGTTCAGTTCCAGATCGAGGGCCGGACGTTCACGGCCTTGAACGGGGGACCGGCCCTCGCCTTCACCGAGGCGGTGTCCTTCGTCATCGATTGTTCCTCGCAGGAGGAAGTGGACCGCTACTGGGCCGCATTGACAGACGGCGGCTTCGAAGGCCAGTGCGGCTGGCTCAAGGACCGGTACGGCGTCTCCTGGCAGGTCGTGCCGTGGGTGCTCGGGCAGCTCATCGGCGGCCCCGACTCCGAAGGTGCCCGGCGTGCGATGCAGGCGATGCTCGGGATGAGGAAGTTGGACATCGCGACCTTGGAACAGGCGTACTACGGTTCCTGAGACATCGCGGCGTCGGTGCTGCGCGGCCGGCCTATCCTCGGCGAGAACGCCAGCCAGGCTGGTCATCGGGGGGCGGGTACTCGTCCGACTCCCCAAGATGCGTCAATAAGGCGATCTCCGGGTTCCAGGGGTGCTCTTTGACATGACGCCGCAGGCGTTCCCGGACCTCTTCGAGCTCCGGGCTGGTGCTGTTGAGGACGCTATTGATGATGTCGAGCACCTGCAACCGCAGGGAGGTGCCTGCAAAGTCTGCGGACATCGGTGGGGGGGCCGGCTCTTGCGGGGCCGCACCGCTTCCAGCACCGCCCGTTGTGCGTTGGTCGGGCTCCCGGAATGCGTCTTCCTCCTGGATCATGTCGCTGCCCCGTATCGCCGCGTGCAGTCAACGGTCCGAGGGGGAGTCCTCGAAACTGTGGCCGCCGCGGTTCTTGCTCGTGTCAAGGTGCTCTGCGGGTGCCTGTCGCAGCGGCGCGAGCCAGCCAGTAACGCGGGCCGGCACCGCCGAGTGGCGGCGACGTGCTTGGCCCGGTGATCCCGGGGACAGGTCGACCCGATGACCCCCCCAGGGCGTCCGCCGCCACCGCCAGGACGGCCGCGGGAGAAGGGCGTCGTCTCGTTGACCGCGCGTATTACGTCCGAGAGCCCAAGTATCCGTTTCACCACGATATCCGTCCTGTCCTTTTGACACGGCTCCCCCTGGCGGAAGGAACAAGGTGCACCGGCCGGTGCACTGTGACGGCCACGGTATGGGGAGGGTCTTGTAAATATCCTGTCGTCAAACGCCGGTGGCATCCGGCGGCCGGCTGGTTGCGGTGTTTTTCCAAGGGTTTCCCTAGGGCGTCGGTGGGATGCTTGCCCCCATGTAGGCCCGTCTTCATGTCTGGGGGTAGTCAATTCGATGGAAAAACAAGTACCGGATACTCGTGTCGACGCTTGTTGGATGGAAAATGCTGTGGAGCAAACGTTTCCATCGGAATTGCAGGCGCTCAGATGCCAATAGTCCCTCCGCACGACGCCGCCGGCACCTCAACTTCGGATGCGGCCCTACCACCAGCAGCCCTTATCGTCAGGATCCTCGGTCCACTGCGGATCCAGCGCGGCGGCACAGTCCTGAAAGCCGGTGAACTCGGCGGCCCGAAACCACGGCAGATCCTCCAAATCCTCTTGCTGAACCTCGGCACTCCCGTGTCCAAGGACCGTCTCATTGACGTCTTGTGGGAAGGGCACCCACCCGCAGAGGCACTTCCGACGCTGGAAAGTTACGTGAGCGTCCTGCGGCGTCATCTGCAGCCGGGCCAGGGTAAGGCCGGACCCCTCCGGACAGTCACGGGCGGCTACATGATGGATCCGGCGCTTGTGGACCTTGACGTGAGCCGCTTCAACGCCTTGCTGCACCGGGCAGCCAGCTGCGGGCCCGCGGAAGCCCTGGAGTTTTTGCAGGAAGCGCTGGGCCTGGCATCTGCGCCCTTGCTGGGGGATGAGCTGCGGGCGTCCTGGGCGGAGGAGGAACGGACCAACCATGAGCTTCGGGTCGGTCGGGCAAGGGTGCTCGCCGCCGAGTTGGCGCTGTCGCGGCATGAACCCGACCGGGCAGTGGCCTGGGCGAGGGAAGCCCTGGCCGGCGACCACCTCAACGAGAGGGCATGGTCGTCCCTGGTATTGGGACTGGAGGAGTCCGGGCAACCGCTGGAGGCGCTCCGTTCATTCGAACAATGCCGGCGCACACTGGACCGGGAGCTGGGGTGCAGCCCGGGGGAAACCCTGCGCGCCGCGCACGCCCGCCTGCTCCGGCTGACTGCGGACTCAGGAACGCCGGCACCTGCACCTGTAGTTGTGACTGCAGCCCGGCCTAAGGCACCCGCAGCGGACGGTAGCAGCCTACGGATATTGACCATCGACGATCATCGGACGTTCACCGAGCTACTGGTCGGCGCCCTGGACCGGGAGCCGGACCTTCAGAGTGTCGGCGCGGCAGCTTCGGTGGAGAGCGGCGTGTTGATGTGCCGCGAGCTGGCCCCCGACGTCGTTGTCATGGACTATCACTTGCCGGACGGTGACGGGCTTACGGCGGCGATCCGCATTCTGGAACATGCCCCGGAAACCCGGATCATCATGCTGACGGGAGATCCGTCCCATGATGTCCTGCGGCAGGCAGCCAGTATTGGAATATGCGGGTTCCTGCCCAAGGACGGTTCGCTGGCCACCATGCTCGACACCCTCAGGCACGCCCGCGCAGGAAACATGGTGGTCCATCCGTCCCTGCTGGCACAGCTGGGAGTTCCGCCGATAGATCCCGCAGGTGTAGCCTCTGGGAGTGCCCTAAGTCCCCGCGAGCTAGACGTGCTGCGGTTGATGTCGGAGGGGCATGAGATGCGCGTCGTGGCAAAAAGCCTGGGCATCTCCATCCACACCTGCCGCGGCTACGTCAAGACGATATTCTCCAAACTCGGCTCCCACTCGCAACGTGAAGCCATGGCCGAGGCGGAACTGCGAGGCATCCTGAACGCAAAATCGGATGTCTAGACCCACTGACGCGGCGGATGGCACGACGCAAACAGACCCGGTCGCCGACGAACGCCTTCAAATCCGGGCTGCGGTGGCGAAATTCCTGCTGATGGGGTTCCTTGCCCTGCTGGTCGTGGGGACCCCTGTCGTGTTTTGGATCCGGGCCGCGGCGGAACGCCACGCGCTCGACAGCGCGGTCGTCCTCACCCAACGGGTGGCGGACCTTGCCATCCGCCCGCTTGTGAACGAAGCGCTGCTCGCCGGTGACCCCGTCGCACTGGCCGCGTTGGACCATGCCTTGGAGCCATGGCGCAAGGACGCCGCGGTGCTGCGCATCAAGGTGTGGAGCGCGGACGGCCGGGTGGTGTATTCAGACCTGCGCTCGCTGGTGGGCCAGCGATTCGATTTGCCGGAATGGGGTCGGGCCCTGTTGGCCGGGGGGCCCGGGACAGCTTCCCTGGAAAGCCAGCAGGATCTGGAGAATGAGCACGAGTCAGCCTCGGGAGATCTGGTGGAGGTCTATGTCAGCTCGGCGGCCGCGGACGGTACCCGGCTGATCTTTGAGGCGTACTACGACGACGGGCCCGTACGCGACGAACAACAAGCTGTCCTCTACAGCATGATCCCGCCAGTGCTGCTCTCACTGGCGGCCCTGCAACTCGCCCAGCTGCCCCCGGCCGTCCAGCTGGCCCGGAGGATCCAGTACCACCAGGCTGCCCGGAACCGCTTGCTCAAGCGCGCTGTTGAGGCGTCCGAACTCGAACGGCGGAGAATTGCACGCGACCTGCACGACGAAGTGATCCAGGACCTTTCCGGACTGGGCTATGCCATTGAATCGGAAGAGCTCCACGGCCCCCCCGAGCAGCGGTCCGTGCTTGGTGGAGCCCGGAAAATACTTCAGCAGAGCGTCCGCGCCCTGCGGGCCATAACCAGTGAGCTGTATCCGCCCGACCTTGAACAACTGGGCCTCAAGACCGCACTCGAACGGCTCGTGGAGCCACTTCAGGAACGCGGTCTCACGGTCCGTCTTCTGATCCCTGGCGACGGCCCACTCGACCGTGGTTCCTCCGCGCTGCTGTACCGTGTGGCCCGGGAAGCGCTATCAAATTGCGCCAAACACTCCGGCGCAACCGCGGTGATGCTCTCGCTGCGGACGGACCCACACGGCTCGGAAATTAGCATCTCCGACAATGGCACCGGATTCGACAAGACACAGGGTTCCCCAGAGGGCCACCTGGGCCTTCGGATACTCAAGGACACCATCCAGGAAGCTGGCGGCGCGCTGGAAATCCTCAGCGTCCCGGGCGCCGGCACCACGGTGACAGCCCGGCTGGTATCCCGCCTCGGGTCGATTCACTGACTAGTGTCGCGGGTCCAGAAGGTTCCTCCAAGGTCGGTGAAATCCGGCGCAAGCTATCTACAAGTTGGCTGCTGCAGAGTCGGACCACCGAACAAAAAAGGAGACCGGCCATGTCCATTTCACGCCGTCAGGTTTTGTTGATCGGGGGACTGGGAGTCCTCGGCGCCGGTGGCGCCGTATTGCCATTGGGGTCGGTCGAGGCGAAGTCGGCCAGCCGTCTCAGTGCGAAGGACATGCCCCGGCCATTCCAAGCAGCTTTTGTCGAGGCCCCGATCCTTCAGCCCACTTCCACCGGCACCGACAAGGACGGTTCGCCGGTCAATCACTACAAGTTGACGCAGAAGGCCGCCACGGTGAGCATCTTGCCGCGGCTGCGCACGCCCATTCTGGGCTACAACGGTTTGTTCCCCGGGCCGACGATCAGCATCGACCAAGGAACAAAAGCTGTGCTGAGGATCCGGAACCGGCTGCCGGCCGTGCACGCGCTGGACGGGCATGCCCTTTCCACCTCCACCCATCTGCATGGGTCCGCATCGCGGCCGCAATTCGACGGTTACGCCAGCGATGTCACCCGGCCGGGGTTCTACAAGGACTACTACTACCCCAACTTCCAGCCGGCCCGCACGTTGTGGTACCACGACCACGGCGTCCACAACACGGCACTGAACGCCTATTCCGGGCTCGCGGCGCAGTACCACATGCACGATCCGGTGGAACGGCGGCTGCTGCCGCAAGGCCGCTACGACGTCGGGCTGACGGTCAGCGACGCTATGTTCGCCGCGGACGGGTCCCTGGGTTACGACGACAACAGCCACTCAGGACTCTGGGGGGACGTGATCCTTGTCAACGGAAGTCCTTGGCCCGTCATGAAGGTGCAGAAGCGCGTTTACCGCTTCCGGATCCTGAACTGCTGCATCTCACGATCTCTGCGGCCGACGCTGAGCACCGGCGATCCGGTCGTGGTGGTCGGCACGGACGGCGGTTTGGTCCCGGTGGCGCAGACCGTGGCCAACTGGCGTCATGCTGGAGCGGAGCGGTATGAGGTGCTCATCGACTTCCGCAAGTACAAGACGGGGCAGCGGATCGAACTGCGAAACCTGTCCAACAAGAACAACGTGGACTACGACTTCACCAACAAGATTATGGCGTTCGATGTGACGGACGAGCCCGTGGACACATCTGATCCCACCTGGAACCGGATCCCGACTACGCTCGCCGGCAGCGAGGCCATGTCGCTGCAGGCCGGCCAGTCCGTGAAAACGCGGAGGTTCCGGCTCAGGAGGAGCGACAGCACGGGGATGTGGACCATCAACGACGACAGCTGGCAGGACGTCATCGCCAGCGGTTACAAGAAAGTCTGTGCCGATCCCGAGCTGAACTCGGTGGAAATCTGGGAAATCGAGAATAAGTCAGGCGGCTGGTTCCACCCGCTCCACATTCACTTGGTCGATTTCCAGGTTCTGAGCCGCAACGGCAACGCGTCCTTCGCCTACGAGCGCGGCCCCAAGGACGTGGTCTACGTGGGTGAGGGCGAGACTGTCCGGCTCCTCATGAAGTTCACACCGCATAAGGGCCTCTACATGATGCACTGCCACAACCTGCCGCACGAGGATCACGACATGATGGCCCAGTTCCGGGTGGGCCTGAGAGAAGACGACTGGGACGAGGATGATCCCATGACGGCGGCCAAGGCGGAATGGGACGCTGATTCCGAGTGAGCACACCGGACGGGCCCCGCGGTGGCAGGCGGCGACTCCCGCGTTGCCGCCTGCCGGGGCCCTCCACCGGGGCCAAGGACGGCACCCGTGCCCGGCTGCTCGCGGCCACAGTGGTTGCCGTCCTGGCTCTTCTTGCCGTCCGCAGCTGGCTGGTGGAACCGTTCACTGTTTCATCGGACAGCATGGCCCCGACCATTCCGCAGGGCAGCGTTGTTTTTTTGTACAAGCCGGCTGCTGCCGCGGGCTGGATCCGAAACGGGGTAGTGGTGGCCTTCGCCAGCCCGGCCGACGGACGGACCGCCATCAAGCGCGTCATTGCGGTGGAGGGGCAGAGCGTGGCCATCCGGGACTCGGAACTGTACGTCGATGACGTGGCCGTCGCGGAGCCGTTTATCGACCACAGCCGCATCGACGCCACCTACTTCGGACCCGAGAAGGTGCCGGCCGGAAGCATCTTCGTTCTGGGGGACAACCGCGGCGTATCCATCGATTCCAGACACTTTGGCGCGGTGCCGCTGACGGCGATCCAAGGAACCCTGCTGACCGGTCAGAAGTAGGAGTACCGGGGCTGTTGGGTCTTCGGCTCACGTGCCTTATGGCCTGCTCTTGCTGTCCGGTAGTCCCAGGGTGTCAAATCCCTAGTAGGAGGCCTTAGCAAGGCAGCCAACCGGAGAACGGATACAACACCAGGAGGTATTCATGCCGGCGAAAACCAAGGCCCCGGCGCGGAGTCCTGGCAGGGGTACTTCCGAGCTCCGCCGGGCCGACGCTTCCGAGAGCCGGCCGCCGGAGCAGCCGGGAAACATCCGCAACGTCGTCTTGGTTGGCCATTCAGGGTCGGGCAAAACGATGCTGACCGAGGCGCTGCTCGCGGCTACCGGCGCAATCTCGCGCAAGGGCTCCATCGCCGACGGCACTACGGTGAGTGACTCGGATCCCTCCGCGATCCGCCAGCAACGCTCCGTCGCGCTCTCGGTAGTGCCCGTGGTGGTCGACGACGTCAAAGTGAACTTGCTTGATACCCCCGGCTACCCCGATTTTGTCGGCGAACTCCGGGCGGGGCTGCGCGCCGCGGACGCAGCGTTGTTCGTCGTTTCCGCCGTTGATGACATCGATTCAGCGACCAGCGCCCTCTGGGGCGAGTGCGAACGGGTCGGCTTGCCGCGAGCGGTGGTGCTCAGCCGTCTTGACCATCCGCGGGCCGATTTCGACGCGGCCCTGGCCAGATGCCGGCTTGCCTTCGGTGATTCGGTGTTGCCGCTATACCTCCCGGTGCGGGCAGACGGGGCGGTTACCGGGTTGTTCGGGCTGCTGTCGGGCACCGTGTCGGAGTACGCCTCCGCGGATTCGATGCCCGCCAAGCGGCAGGCGAGCGCCGTCGAACTTTCCGGGTCGGAGTCTGACCGGAGCGCTCTCATTGAAGGGATCATTGCCGGCAGCGAGGACGAGACGCTGATGGACCGCTACCTCAGCGGCGAGCAGATCGCTCCGGAGATCCTGTCCGCCGATGTGGAGACGGCCGTCGCCCGTGGGTCGTTTTATCCTGTCCTGGCAACCTCGTCAGAGACCGGCGTCGGCACCGCCGAACTGTTGGAGGTACTGGCTCGGGCGTTCCCGTCTCCGGCCGAGCGCGAGCTGCCGGCCGTGACGGACATCGACGGCGGGCCGGTCGAGCGGCTGGCCGGTGATCCCGCGGGACCTCTGCTCGGCGAGGTGGTGCGCACCACCACAGACCCCTTTCTGGGCCGCGTCTGCCTGGTGCGCCTCTTCTCCGGCACCTTGCGTGAGGACTCAGCAGTGCACGTAGGCGGGCACGGATTGTCTGATCGAGGCCACCAGGACCATGACAGCGACGAGCGGGTCACCCACCTGTATTCCCCGCTGGGATCCAGCCTGCGGCAGGTGTCACACTGCGTGGCAGGGGATATTTGCGCGCTCGCGAAACTGGGAAGCGCCGAGACAGGCGACACCATCTCGGCCAGAGATACGCCGCTGCTGGTTGAGCCCTGGGAAATGCCCGAACCGCTGATGCCTGTTGCGATCGAAGCGGCCTCGCACGGCGATGAGGACGCTCTCGCAAAGAGCCTGGGAAAGGTCGCCGCCGGTGACCCAACCCTGCGGGTGGAGCGGAACTCGGAGACCCATCAACTGATCTTGTGGTGCATGGGGGAAGCACACGCCGAAGTGGTCCTGGGCCGGTTGCGCGACCAAGGAGTGAACTTGCAGACTGTCGATGTCGTGACGCCACTGCGGGAGACGTTCGCCGCCCCGTCGACCGGCCATGGCCGGCATGTCAAACAGTCCGGAGGCCACGGCCAATATGCCGTCTGCGACATCGAAGTCGAGCCTCTCGAACGCGGCGCCGGGTTTGATTTCGTCGACAAGACCGTGGGCGGGGTAATTCCGGGGCCCTTCATCGCCTCGGTGGAAAAGGGTGTGCGGGCGCAGATGCAGAAGGGAGTCTCGGCAGGCTTCCCGGTGGTGGACATCCGGGTGACCGTCGTCGGCGGCAAGACGCACAGTGTCGACTCCTCGGATGCGGCGTTTCAGGCGGCAGGAGCGTTGGCATTGCGGGAGGCGGCATCTGCGGCCCGCATCCAGCTGCTGGAACCCGTCTCAGCCGTGACCATCAGCGTTGCGGATGACTACGTGGGCGCCGTGATGAGTGACTTGTCCTCACGCCGCGGGCGTCTGACCGGAACCACATCCGCCGGAGGAGACAGCACCGAAATCAGTGCCGAGGTCCCGGACCAGGAACTGCTGCGGTACGCGATCGAGTTGCGGGCGCTGACCGCGGGCAGCGGCCGCTTCCGTCGCAACTATCTGCGGCATGAACCGGTGCCCCCAGCCGCGATCCCAGCAGCCGCGAAGGCGTGACGGCCCGCAGGGATAGGCAGCTCGGCGTCGCCGCCGACGTCGACGGCCAGCGTGAACGTGCCCTTTTACTTTGCGGCGTCGGAGAGAAGCTGGCGGAACTGCTCCTCGCTGTCGAGCACGAGCTTTTTGCCGTCGAGGAAGAACGTGGGAGTGCCCGTCACGCCGAGCGCGGTGCCGTCGGCGACATCTTTACGGATCCGGTCCTTGGTCGATTCAGCTGAGACGGCCGCGTCGTAGGCGTTCAGGTCCAGGCCCAGTTCCTGGGCGAAGGTCCGGAACAGAGCTGCCTGAGAGTCCTGCTTGTTGCCCCACTGCGGCTGGGTATCGAACATCTTCGCATACATCTGTTCATACTTGCCCTGCTGGGCGGCGGCCTCGACGGCCAGCGCGGCCTGGCCGGAGTTCCGGTGCCCCGGAAGCGGGAAGTACCGGTGCACGAAGGTTATCCGGTCACCGAATTCCTGCTTCAGTTCCTGCACCAGGGGCTCCGCCGCCCGGCATGATTCGCACTCGAAGTCCAGGAACTCGACCAGCTGCGCTTGTTCGCTCGCCGGGGACGTGACCCGGTGGCTGTCCTCCCGGACCAGCTGCACGTCCGCGGCCGCCGGCGGGGGAGTCGGGGCGGGCTTGGTGGCGGTGGCCACCGCGTACCAAACCAGGCCTCCGGCTACGATGACCGCCAGGAGGATCCAGACCACCAGCCGGGCCTTCTTTGCCGGGTCGCTCGGGTTGGGGCCTGATTTTGTCGTTGTCTGTGTCATCAGTGGTGAGGCTTTCCTAGTCGCGGCGGGCGCGGGCTCGATCTGGAAGGTCGAGGCTGGCGCGTGCGTGTTCCGTCAGTGCCTTGATCGTATCCCGGAGCAGCAGCCCGCCATTGCGGGGGAGCCGGCGGTCACCTCCGGGCCGTGGTGATTCAGGACCGTGGCCGCTGCAGCAGTGCGACGTTTGAATGAAGTGACACGCTGGCTGAAAAAACTGACTTCGCGTAGGGCTGAGGCCGGGTCGCAGGTAGCCGGGTCACGCGGCCGGGCGGAGGTTCCCGTGACTGGTGGCCGACGCCAAGGTGTTGCAAGCCTACGGAAACCGATGCGCGCCGGATCTGCCTTTATTTGCCCGGCGTCACGGAACGCTCCAGCGCGAACCTGCCCGCCTGGTTCGCAAAGACCCTCGCGGGAGCGGACCCGGAAACCCGCTTCTGGACGCGCACTATGAACGATCACCGCAGTTGTTTCTAGGCCGGCTGTCAAGGCTCGACGGCGAGGAGCGAACCGAGCTGCTGAAGCCTTTCCTGCTCGCCGGACGGTGCCGCTCCAGCCACAGGCGGGGTGGCCGGTGTGGCAGGCCAATCCAGCCGGAGGCTTGAGTCTGCCCGTGCACTCCCGGAGCGGCGAAGCCACTACCGGCCGATGGTAAAGGCGTCGGTGAAGGTGTAGTCCTTTGCCGAGACGAACCTGGCGGTGAGCTGGTCCACGGTCAGTGTCACGTCCAGGGTGCCATAGGCCGGGTCGCGGTTTCCGCCGGACCAGGTGGCGAAGTATCCTGCCTCGGAATCGCTGTTGTTCACATCGTAGAGGCTCTCGCCGCCGACGCCCACGGTGGTGAAGACGGTTCCGGCGCCCTTGACCATGGTGGTGTCGGGATCGGTGATGCAGTCCGGGGAGAAAGCGTCGGGGACCAGTTCGGAGCAGGCCGGGCCGGTCCCCAGTTGGTGGGTGCGCTGGTAGACATGGTCATGGCCGGTCAGTACGAGGTCCACCTTCTTGGCCAGCAGCATGTTGGCGAAGTCCTTGCCGACTTTGCAGTCGTATTGGCCCACGCTCAGGCACGGTGCGTGCATGCTGACGATCGTCCAGGGGATTTTGGCCGCGGCGGCCCCGTCGAGGGCCTGGGTGGTCCAGTCCCACCGTTCGCTTTGCAAGGAGTAGTCCAGGTGTTGTTCGTTCTGGAAGTCGATGCCGGGGGAGACCATGACGAACCGGACCAGGGGGTCCTTCTCGGGGACATCGACATACCATTGCGTTCCGTATTCGCCTTTAAGGCCGGGGAGTTTGTTGGGCAGGCACTCGACGAATTTTGCGAGTTGCCCGTCCTTGCCGTCGCTGTCGTGGTTGCCGGCGAGGATTTCGTAGGGGAAGTCTTGACCCAGCTTGCCCTTGACCATGTCGCAGAACTGCTGCTCGACGCCCGCTCTGTAGGTGAAGTCACCGAGTGCGAGATTGAACTGCGGCCGGAGTTTGGCGATGGTGTCCAGCACCCGTCTGGAGTCTTTCCTGACGCCGATATCACCCTGGGCCGTGAAGTGCACGGACGCCCCGGAAATGTCCGGAACAATGAGCGGTGAGGTTTCAGCCGGCGAAGGTACCGGAGGGCCAGACTCGCAACCTGCCATCAGCAGGCCCAGACACGCAAGAATCGCTGTGACGGTACCTGTCGTTCCTCGTGTCACGGACTTCGCAGCCATGATGCCTCCCATCGGCAGCAGAATTCACGAAAACAACGCCCGTCCCAGCCGATCCAGGTCTTCCGGCAATTGTCGCCGAATGCCCGCAGGAAGTAACCCGTGGGCCGCCGTCTAACGCAGGAACCCCTTCCCACATCCTCCCCTTGTGTGGTCGATGAGCGGCATCAGCACTGGGTGTTGGACCCTGCGGGAGGGCGCGGCAAGTGCTCGTCGCTACGTGCCTACTCTCTGGGCCGTGGTCCAGCGGGGGTGTCCGCGCGGTGTGTTCGGGTGGTCAGGTAGAGGCGGTGGGCGGTGATGACTAGCGCCAGCCAGGCGGCTCCGAGGGCCCAGGCGGCCAGCACGTCGGTGAGCCAGTGGTGTCCGAGGTAGACCCGGCTCAGGCCCATGGTTAGGGCGAAGGCCGCCGCAAGGATTACCGTCAGGAGCCGTGATCTGGGTGATTTGAGCCGGAGGATGACCAGGTAGGCGACGACGCCGGCGATGACCACAGAATTCAGCGCATGCCCGCTGGGAAAGGAAGCGGAGTGTTCGTAGGGTGGGATGGCGTCGGTGAGTGCGGGGCGTGTCCTGCCGATCAACTGCTTGCCGGCGATGGTCATCAGAAGTGAGCCGGCGGCGGCAATTACGATGAGGATGACCGGGGTCCAGGACCGCCGCCGGAGCGCGAGGACGATGGTGGCTGTCAGCGCGAGGATGGGCATGCCGACGGTGCCCCCGACGTCGGTGTAGGCGGTGGCCGTAACGTCCAGGGCGGGGGAGCGGACGCTTTTGGCCGCGTCCAGTACCGGGTGGTCGAGCCCTGCCACTCCGTCGGCCTCCACAACCGATTCGTAGACCTGTGCGAAAACCGCGGTCAGTGAAACGGCTAGCGCCGCTCCGACCAGGAGGGTCAGGATCAGCGCGGAGTGCGGACCAAGAATGCTGCTCACCCTGCGAACAGCGGCCGCCAGGGCGCGTCCGGCGCGGGTGCTCCAGCGCGTGAGGTCCTGACTGCCGACGAAACGATCCTGGTGGACCTCGCCCTGCGAGCCGTCGGTGCTGCGTTCCTTGCCTTCAGATGTCACGATCGCGTCCTTCGTCCGGGCCGCCGCTCAGGCGATCAGTAAGCAAGCTTATCTGCCCGGAGGGTGACCGCGAAGCAAGCAGGATCTAATCCATGACTGCCGGCCGCGACGTCGCCGCGCTGCGGAGGGAATGCGTCGTGGTCCGGCTGGCGGATGGAAACACCGAATGCCCGGTCGCGGGCCTCTCGGCCTCCGCGCGGTCCCGGTCTGGCAGGGTCAGGGGCGAGCGATGGTGAAGGTGTCCGTGAAGTTGAAGCCCTTAGCCGGGACGAACCTGGCGGAGAGCTGGTCCGCTGTTGCCGTCACGTCCAGGGTGCCGAAAGCCGCGTCCCGGTTCTTGCCCGAAAAGGCAGCGAAGTACCCGGCCTCCGGATCATCCTGGTGCACATCGTAGAGGCCGACCCCGCCAACCCCCACGGTCGCAAAAACGGTTCCCGCGCCCTTCACCATGCCGGGACCGGAATCGGTGATGCAAGCTGCCGCAAAAGCATTGGGGACCAGCTCTGGGCAGGCGGGACCGACCTCCAGCTGATGGGTGCGCTGGTAGACGTGCTCATCACCGGTCAGGACGAGGTCTACCTTCTTGGCCAGCAGCATATTCGCGAAGTCCCGGCCGACCCTACACTCGTACTTGCCCACACTCAGGCACGAAGCATGCATGCTGACGACAGTCCAGGGA
>JAODMV010000377.1 GCA_025464875.1 Arthrobacter sp.
AAGAAGCCCTAGTTGCAACCCATGAAGGAGCTCTACTGTGACACTGGCACCAGAAGGCCGGAAGATGCTGCGTATCGAGCAGCGAAACGCGGCCACACCGGTGGAACGGAAGCCCGATTGGATCAAGGCCAAGGTCCAGATGGGCCCCGAGTTCGTGCAGCTCAAAAACCTCGTCAAGAAGGAGGGCCTCCACACCGTTTGTGAAGAGGCCGGCTGCCCGAACATCTTCGAATGCTGGGAAGACAAGGAAGCCACCTTCCTGATCGGCGGCTCGGAGTGCACCCGGCGTTGCGACTTCTGCCAGATTGATACCGGCAAGCCCTCCCCCGTGGACATGTTCGAGCCCACCAAGGTGGCCCGCTCGGTTCAGTCGATGCAGCTGCGCTACGCCACCGTCACGGGCGTGGCCCGCGACGACCTCGCCGATGAGGGCGTCTGGCTGTACGCCGAGACGGTCCGCAAGATCCATGAACTGAACCCGGGCACCGGCGTCGAACTGCTGATTCCGGACTTTTCCGGCAAGCCGGAACACATCGCGGCCATCTGCGAGTCCAAGCCGGAGGTGTTCGCCCACAACGTGGAGACCGTGCCGCGGATCTTCAAGCGCATCCGCCCCGCCTTCCGTTACGACCGTTCGCTGGACGTGCTCACGCAAGGCCGCAAGCTGGGCATGGTGACCAAGTCGAACCTGATCCTGGGCATGGGCGAGACCCGCGAAGAAATCTCCGAGGCGCTGCGGGACCTGCACGACGCCGGCTGCGACCTGATCACCATCACGCAGTACTTGCGCCCCAGCGAGCGGCACCTCCCGGTGGACCGCTGGGTCAAGCCGCAGGAGTTTGTCGACCTGCAGCAGGAAGCGGAGGAGATCGGTTTCCTCGGCGTCATGAGCGGACCGCTGGTGCGTTCCTCCTACCGCGCCGGCCGGCTGTGGGCCACCGCGATGCGCAAGAAGGGCTGGGAAATCCCGGCCGAGCTCGCCCACATCGAAAGTTCAGGCAGCACCCGCCAGGAAGCCAGCTCCCTGCTCGCGGCACACTCCTGAATCCAGCTGTAACGATTTGGAACTGAGGGCCGGGGGCCGGACGTCTCAACGTCCGGCCCTCGGCCCTCAATCACGTAGAATTAAGGCACTATGGCGACCTCCCCTGATTCCAGCCCCTCCACTCCGGCTTCCGACGCTCCGAAGCGCGGCCTTTTTTCCCGTAAGCCCAAGGAAGCGAAGGCCAAGAAGCCGAGCAGGCTGAAGCAGATCCGCGAGGTCTTCCAGATGACCCGCCGCCACGATCCGATGGTCCCGTGGCTGATGCTGCTGGCCTTCCTGGGCGTCGTGGCCGTCAGCTTCCTGGTCGGCTTCCTGCTGGAAAACTGGATCACCGGCCTGCTCATCGGCCTCCCCCTGGGCCTGCTGGCGGCGACCCTCATCCTGTCCCGCCGGGCAGAGCGTGCTGCCTTCGCGCAGATCGAGAACCAGCCCGGCGCTTCGGGTGCGGCGCTTGGCACCCTCAAGCGTGGCTGGATCACCGAGGACCAACCCGTTGCCGTTAATCCCCGCACGCAGGACGCCGTCTTCCGCGCCATTGGCCGCCCCGGCGTCATACTCGTCAGCGAAGGACCCAGCCACCGGGTCAAGCCGCTGGTCGACGCCGAACGCAAGCGGCTCGCGCGCATCCTGCCCAACGTCACCATCCACGTGATTGAAAGCGGCCGCGGCGAAGGCCAGGTGCCGATCAGCCAGGTCGCCAAGAAGATGAACAAGCTGAACAAGGAACTGACCAAGCTCGAGGTCAACGCCGTCTCCAAGCGCATCTCCTCGCTCGGCAGCCGCCTGCCCATCCCGAAAGGCATCGATCCCTACAAGGCCCGCCCGGACCGCAAGGCAGCCCGCGGCCGCTAGGCCCCCACGCCAGACCCTCAGAAGACGCCCCGATTACCTGCCTTCAGGCCGGAAGCCGGGGCGTTTTCCATATCTGCCCGGCAGCGCCGGCGCACGTCACCGCCATGCCGGGACCCCGAGCCGACCCGGCCTCCCCGACCCCGTCCCGCCGGACAGAAACCCGGAGACTTCCTCATGAAACTCATTTCCACGCCTGCCATGATCCGCATCTTCCGGGCACTGGCCATCGCCGAGGCTTTCAGCTGGGCCGCCCTGCTGATCGGCATGTTCTTCAAATGGGTGACCCGCACGACGGAACTGGGCGTGCAGATTGCTGGCCCCATCCACGGGGCGTTCTTCATTGCTTACGGCATCGCCGCGCTGGCCCTGTGGGGCATGCAGCGCTGGCCCTTCCGCGTGGCCCTGCTGGCGGGAATGTCGGCCGTGTTTCCGTTCACCACGGTCTGGTTCGAACGCTGGGCCGGCCGGCGCGGCTTCCTGACGCCCGCCGGCGAGCCGCAGGAACGCACGCCGCAGGCCGAGCAGAACGCCGCTGTCTAGTCACCCTGCCGGCGGCTCCGCCGTGCCGGCAGCTACCCGCACTGCCGCGGGCGCCTACATCCGGACCAGCACCGTGTTCATGGCCTTGTCATGAAGACCGCGCTGGTCCGGGTCGAAGATGACGGCGGGGATGACCAGGCACAGGAGCAATGTGCGGACCAGGGCCGCCAGCGGGCCGGCCGGCCCGCCGCCCAGACGGACCACGTGGATTCCCGCGATCCGGTGTCCGATGCTGTAGCCGAGCGTGCCGATCAGGAGGGTCTGCTCCACGGCGAACACCGCCAAGGTGGCCCACGGATTTCCGGCGAAGACGACGTTGCTGATCATCAGCGCGATGCCCCAGTCGATGCAGATCGCCAGGATCCGGCGTCCCGCGCGGGCCATCGAGCCGGGCCCGGATTCTGGGAGGCCCAGGCGCTCCCCGGGGTACTTGGAAATGTCGGACGTGTCCGGCCCGCTGAGCCACGAGCCTATGTCTTTACGATCAACCACCTCTCAAGACTATCGGCTCCGGAACGTTCACGGTGTGGACCCCCGGAGGCCAGAGTGTGGGACCGAATAGGCCACGGTGTGGACACCGACTACCGTTTACCTGTCAGGGCATTCTGTAACGTGCCCGAAACAATGCGGACACCGTGGGGAAATCCCGTGTCCTTAGGGTGGTAACAGTTGCTAGCGGCTAGGAAGCGGGAAGGCTTGGTGCCTCCCCGCTGTTGGACTGCCCTGGACCACAAGGCCTGACGGCCAGATATTTTCATATGCGTAAGGAGCATAGATGTTCAAGACTGCGGACGAAGTCCTCAAGTTCATCAAAGACGAAGACATTAAATTCGTCGATATCCGCTTCACCGACCTTCCTGGCGTTCAGCAGCACTTCAATGTGCCGGCCAAGAGCGTCGACGCGGACTTCTTCGTCAACGGCCAGCTTTTCGACGGATCTTCGATCCGCGGTTTCCAGGGCATCGCCGAATCGGACATGCAGCTCATCCCGGACGTAACGACGGCGTTCATCGACACGTTCCGCATGGAGAAGACCCTTGCGCTGAACTTCTCGATCGTGAACCCCCGCACCGGTGACCCGTACCACCGCGATCCCCGCGGCGTGGCCGAAAAGGCAGAGGCGTACCTGGCCTCGACCGGCATCGCCGACACCGCATTCTTTGCGCCGGAGGCGGAGTTCTTCGTCTTCGACAATGTCCAGTACCAGTCCTCCCCGCAGGGCAGCTTCTACAAGATCGACTCCGAAGAGGCTCACTGGAACACCGGCCGTGAGGAAGAAGGCGGAAACCTCGGCTACAAGACGCCCGTCAAGGGCGGCTACTTCCCGGTCTCCCCCACGGACAAGCAGGCCGACCTCCGCGACGCCATGTGTGTCGCGCTGGACGAAGCCGGCCTTGAGGTCGAGCGCAGCCACCACGAGGTGGGCTCCGCGGGCCAGGCCGAAATCAACTACAAGTTCACCACGCTGACCCACGCGGCCGATGACCTGCAGAAGTTCAAGTACGTCATCAAGAACACCGCCGACGCCTGGGGCAAGTCGGTCACGTTCATGCCCAAGCCGGTCTTCGGTGACAACGGCTCCGGCATGCACTGCCACCAGTCGCTGTGGAGCAACGGCGACCCGCTGTTCTACGACGAGAAGGGCTACGCCGGCCTGTCCGATATGGCCCGCTGGTACATCGGCGGCCTGCTGAAGCACTCCTCGGCTGTGCTCGCGTTCACCAACCCGACGGTCAACTCCTACCGCCGCCTGGTCAAGGGCTTCGAGGCCCCGGTCAACATGGTGTACTCGCAGGGCAACCGCTCCGCCGGTATCCGCATCCCGATCACGGGCTCCAACCCGAAGGCCAAGCGCATCGAGTTCCGCGCTCCGGACCCCTCCTCCAACCCCTACCTGGCGTTCGCGGCCCAGCTGATGGCCGGCATTGACGGCATCCGCAACCGGATCGAACCGCCCGCCCCGATCGACAAGGACCTCTACGAGCTGCCGGCCGAGGAAGCCAAGGACATCCCCAAGGCCCCCGGCACGCTGGAGGAAGCCCTCGACGCACTCGCCGAGGACAACGAGTTCCTCCAGGCCGGCGGCGTGTTCACCCAGGACCTGATCGACACCTGGATCGAATACAAGTACGAGAACGAGATCCGTCCGCTCTCGCTGCGCCCGAACCCGTACGAGTTCGAGCTCTACTACGGCGTCTAGCCGGACCACGGGGCTGAGCCCCGTTTAGTGCCCAAAGAGTCCGCACGTGCTGCCAGCGCTTCCGCAACGGCAGCTCGTGCGGACTCTTCTTTATCCGGCCACGCCCGCCCTCACGGGCCGCCGGAGGTCTCGGTGCCGATTTCGGCACGCTGCGTCTTGGCGTAGTCGCCCGTGCTGACCTCGTAGGCGTGCTGTTCGAGTGCCAGTGCCTGCTGGTTGATTTCCTTGAGCTGGGCATCCGAGAGCTTTTCCGCCTTGACGAGGTCCAAGGTCTCCTGATCCGCGCCGCCCACGGCTGTCACTTTCACCAGACCCGTGCCTGCTGAGTAGTACTTCCGCTGGTGGCCCACTGCCGGTTCCAGCGGGTTGCGTTCATCAATGACCAGCGCCCCGTCGTAGCACCCGGCGGGAACGCAGACCCGCTCCGTCTGTGTGACGACGTCCCCGCAGTCCAGGAAGCCCACCGCCGGCGCGTTCGCCTGCACATAGCTCGGCGTGTCGATCCGCGGCTCGCCCGGCATCGCGATCCCCGCCTGGGCTCCGGAGATGCCGGCAATAAAGGTGTTGGGCGCGCCGGTGAATTCGCCGTTTTCGAACTCTTCCGGGTACTCCCCGAAGAGCCAGACATCACCACTTTCCGTCTGGGCGAACATCGCCAGTTCGGACTCCACCAGCTCCCCATCGGCGTAGTCCCGGTCCCACAGCACCTGGGTCTTCACGCCGTCCACCGTTTTGGTCAGTCCGGTCACGGAGTGAATCACCGTGCGCTCAATTGAGCCTTCCGCGTTCGTGACCGTGCCCGTCGTCGTGTACTGCATGCCGGGCGTCAGGGAGTACCACTTGTTGTCGATCTTGGGTGAGGACTGGAAGGCAGCGCGGTCGAACTTGATGGCGGACCCGGGACCGCAGAGCTCCGGGCCTGCCGCCGTGGCTGCCGGCGTGGCTGCCGGCAAAGCCGCAGGCGCCGTAGTCTCCGCCAGCGCTGTCGGCGAGCCCGTAGGTGCTGCTGCGTCCGGAGCCGCCGTGGCCGGGGCCGGGGCGTTGTTTTGCGCGGTGCACGACACCACTGTGGACATCGCGAGAAACAGCATGAGCGCGGAACCCAACGCTCTTGATCGGTTGTGTGGCTGGAACATCTGGGTGGCCTTTCGCCGTTGGAATTTTGCGGCTTCCAGCATCTGCCTCGGCCCGCCGTCTGGGAGCTCAACTGCAGGGCAGTGGCGGTGAAACCGCGCCGTTACCGAGCGGGACGAGGCCGCCCGAAGGAGGCGCGAATAGGGGTCTCTCGGGGGGATTCACCGAGAACGACCAGACGGTGCGTTCGCTCCTCCTCTCCTCAACCCGAGACCGTGTCAACTCCGGGCAGGCCCAGCAAGAAGAATGATGGCCCTATTTCGGCTGTTTGAGAAGGGCCAGCAGCCCATCGATCCTGACACTTCGGGCTCGTAGCCGTGTGCCCAATCCAGCACAGCACGTAGCAGCGCTGGCTTCAGGTGGGTTCTGGTGACCCTGGAGGGGGCGCGTCCCGGGCCGGGAAGCGGCAAAACATGGTCCGCTGCGGGCCTGCGTCACCGCCCTGGTACGGCCCGCGGTCTTCGAAGCCGGCCTTGCGGTAGGCGGCCAGCCCGGCAGGGTTGATTTCGTTGACGGACAGCACGACGCCGGCCTGGGCTCCGGCCAGCGCCCTCGTCAGCCTGGCTGCCTCCCGGACGGCCGCGACGGCGGCGAGGGTCCCGAGGCCCTTTCCCTGCTGCCGGCGGTCGATCAGGAAGCCGCGGAGCAGCCAGACCGAGTCGTCATCGGGCCAGCCGGCCAGGCTCGCCGCCCCGGCCTGAAGTGTCAGGACTCCCACGGCCGTTCCGTTGGAATCCACCGCAAACGGGTACCGGGACTCCTCTTCCAGTCCCACCAGCATCATCCGCAGCGGGTCGCCGACGAATTTGCGTTGTTCCGTTCCGACTTCAAGCTCGGCGATCTCACCCAGTTTGATGGCCCGGGCGTCGTCGTCGAGGTTCTTCAGCGGCATCAGCCACACATTTTCCGACATGGAACGAGCGTACCCAAACCGGCCGGCACCGGACGGCACGGCCGCCGCCCGCGGGTGCGCGGGGCCGGCAAGAAGCCGAGCCGTCCGGATTACAGCCGGTCCGGATTCCGGCCGCTCCGGATTAAACCACCAAGTCCGCCGGCGGCCCGGCGGGATCCATCCACATGACTTCCCAGAGATGCCCGTCCGGGTCCTGGAAGCTGTGGCTGTACATGAAGCCGTAGTCCTGGGCCTCCTGGGACGGTGCGCCGCCGGAGGTCACCGCCTTGCGGACCATCTCGTCGACGGCATCGCGGGTGTCCACGGAGAAGGCCGTGATGGCCTCGGTGGTGCTGCTGGCGTCCGCGACGGCCTTGGAGGTGAAGGTCTTGAAGAAGCTTTCCACCAGCAGCATCACGTAGGCGTCGTCGTTGATGATCATGCACGTGGCGTTCTCATCAGTGAAGGCCGGGTTGAACGAAAAACCCAGCGCGGTGAAGAACTCAACGCTCTTGTCGAGATCCTTGACGGGGAGATTCAGGTACATTTGCGTGGCCATTGGCCCAAGGTAGCACCATGCCCGCGGCGTGTCAGCACCCGAACGCTCCCCGTGCTGGTCCGGGCACGGGGCCTTGGAGCGGAACGTCACTGGCCGTAGAAAATCCGTTCGAAAACGCCGCGGGCACGTCGGCTGAGGCGCAGGTATTCCTCCTCAAGTGCGGCGGCGTTTCCCTGCCCGTAGCCGCACCAGCGGGCCACGGCCTCGAGGTCCCGGCGGGAGGACGGCAGCAGATCCGAGGGCCGTCCCGTCCAGATCACATTGGCTGACCGGATGCGGCTCGCCAGCCGCCAGGCCCTGAGCAGGATGTCCACGTCGTCCGCTTCCAGAAGCTTCAGTGCCGCCGCGGCCGCCAGCGCCTCCACGGTGGAAGTGGTCCGCAGCTCCGGATGCCTGCCGGCATGCTGGAGCTGGAGCAGCTGGGCCAGCCATTCGACGTCGCTCAATCCGCCCCGGCCAAGCTTGAGGTGGCGGGCGGGATCGGCCCCGCGCGGCAGGCGCTCCGCCTCGACCCTTGCCTTGATCCGCCGGATTTCCCGCACATCTTGCTCGGAGAGCGAGTCGGGATACCGGATCGGGTCGATCAGGGCCACGAAGTCGGCGGCCAGTTCGTCGTCGCCGGCCATCGGCCGGGCCCGCAGCAGGGCCTGGGTCTCCCAGACCAGCGACCACCTGCGGTAGTACTCCGCGTAGGAGTCCAGGGACCGCACCATGGGCCCGTTCTTGCCCTCGGGGCGCAGGCCGGCGTCCATCGTCAGCACGCGTTCGGCCAGGATGGCCGGCCTGAGCGGCTGGGTGAGGAGGCTGGAGACGCGGCTGACGATCTGGGCCGCCTGTTGCTGCGCCTCATCGTCGGGCACTCCCGGAAGCCCGCGGTGCACGTACATGACGTCGGCGTCCGAACCGTAGCCGATCTCCCGGCCGCCCTGCCGGCCCATCGCCACCACGAGCACCCGCGTCTTCAGGGACCCCTCGGCGGCGACCATGGTCTCCGCGACCCGGAGCGCGCCGAGCACCGCCGCCCGGTCCGCATCGGCCAGGGCCTCACCCACCTGGTCCTGGTCCAGGAGTCCGGCGCTGTCCGCGATGGCGATGCGGAGGATCTCGCGGCGCCGGATCAGCCGGATCAGCCGCATCGCACTCTCGGGCTCCGCGTGCCGGGACATCTTCGAGACGATTTCCAGCCATTGCGCTTCGAAGCTCAGCGGCACCAGTTCCCTGTCCGAGCCAAGCCAGGCGACGGACTCGGGTGATACTTCCAGCAGGTCGGCGATCAGGCGGGAGTTGGAGAGCACATGGCACAGCCGTTCGGCTGCCGCCGTCGAGTCCCGGAGCAGACCCAGATACCAGTGCGTGGTCCCCAGCGCCTCGCTGACCCGGCGGAAGCCCAGCAGCCCGGCGTCGGGGTCCACGCCCTCGGCGAGCCAGCCCAGCAGGACCGGCAGGAGCTGGCGTTGGAGCGCGGCGCGCCGGCTCACCCCGGCGGTGAGGGCCTCGATGTGCCGCATGGCGCCCTGCGGATCGAGGTAGCCCAGCGCGGCGAGGCGCCCCTGGGCGGCCTCCGGCGTCAGCCTGGCCTCTTCGCTGCTGAGCGTGGCCGTGGTGTTGAGCAGGGGACGGTAGAAGATGCGGTCGTGCAGTTCGCGGACCGAGCGCTTGGTCTTGCGCCAGGCGGCGACCAGCGCGTCGGGCTTGGGCCGTTCGCTGGAAAAGGGACCGAGCACCGCCTTCGCCAGGGCGCGGAGCGAGGCTTCCTTCACCGGCATCAGGTGGGTGCGGCGCAGCTGGAAGAGCTGGATCCGGTGTTCGAGCAGCCGCAGGTAGCGGTAGTCGCGGTCGAACTCGGCGGCATCGGAACGTCCGATATAGCCTCCGGCGGACAGCGCCGCGATGGCCGAGGTGGTGTCCCGGCGGCGCAGCGATTCATCCGCTTTCCCGTGCACCAACTGCAGCAGCTGGACGGTGAATTCCACGTCGCGCAGGCCGCCGCGTCCGAGCTTGATCTGGCGCTGCTCCTCTTCGGCGGGGATGTGCTCGGTCACCCGGCGGCGCATGGAGCGGACGGATTCCACGAAGCCCTCGCGGCCCGCCGAGGACCAGATGTGCGGCGCGACGGCGGCCTCGTAGCGGGCGCCCAGCCCGGCGTCGCCGGCGATGGTCCGCGCCTTCAGCAGCGCCTGGAATTCCCAGCTCTCGGCCCAGCGGGCGTAGTAGCTCTCATGCGAGGCCAGGGTCCGCACCAGCGGCCCGGACTTGCCCTCCGGCCGCAGGTTGGCGTCGACCTCCCACAGCCCCGGTTCCCGGTTCGTGGACATGATGGCGCGCGAGATGCCCGAGGCGAGGGCAGTGCCGACGGTGTTCGCCCGCGAGTCCTCCAGGGTGTCGGACTCGATCACGTAGATGACGTCGACGTCGGAGATGTAGTTCAGTTCGCGGGCGCCGCACTTGCCCATGCCGATCACGGCGAGCCCGACGTCGGCCACGTCCGCGGCGCCGAACTGTTCCGCCGCCTCGGCGCGGGACACGGCCAGGGCCGCCTCGATGGCGGCACCGGCCAGGTCTGCCAGCTCGGCGCCCGCGGCGGGCATGAAGTCCAGCGGATCGGCCGCGCAGAGGTCCTTGATGGCGAGCTCCATGAGCCCGCGGCGGTAGGCCGTGCGCAGCGCTTCATAGGCCTCGGGCCCGGACAAGGCCGCGAGCGGCCTGTCGGACTTCGGATCCGCCCGCACGGACTGCAGCAGCCGGGCACGCAGCACCCGGGGGTCGGCGGCCTGCGGCTCCGGACTGGGCCGCACCTCGAAGGCGTCCAGGTGTTCGGGGTGGCGGATCAGGAATTCGCCCAGCGCCTCCGAGGCTCCCAGGACCCGGTACAGCGGTTCGCTGGCCTCCGGCTCCGCCACCGCCAGCTTCCGCAGGTCCGGGTGCTTCTCGATCAGCCGGACCAGCGACTGCAGGGCGGTGTCCGGGTTGGCCGCCAGCTGCAGCCCGGCAAACAGGGCGTCCTGATCGAGGCCCGCGAGCTCCGGGGCCGCCAGGAAGCGCTCACCTTTTTCCAGATCGCTGAAACCGGCGGCAATCAGGCGTCGTGCCAGGCTCACCGGGGCCGCCTAGAGGATGCCGAGGTTGCGCTGCAGCTCGTAGGGCGTCACCTGGAGACGGTAGTCCTGCCATTCGGCGCGCTTGTTGCGCAGGAAGTGCTCGAACACCTGCTCGCCGAGGATCTGCGGCATGAGTTCGGATTCCTCCATGGTGCGGATGGCGTCGTGCAGGCTCGCCGGAAGCGGGTCGTGGCCCATGGCGCGGCGCTCGGCGGTGCTCAGCGACCAGACGTCGTCCTCGGCCGCGGCAGGCAGGTCGTAGCCCTCCTCGATACCCTTGAGGCCGGCACCGAGCAGCACGGCGTAGGCGAGGTAGGGGTTGGCCGCGGAATCGATGCCGCGGTATTCGATCCGGGCGGACTGGCCCTTGCCGGGCTTGTACAGCGGGACGCGGACCAGCGCGGAACGGTTGTTATGACCCCAGCTGAGGTAGCTCGGCGCCTCTCCCCCGCCCCAGAGCCGCTTGTACGAGTTCACGAACTGGTTGGTCACGGCCGTGAACTCGGGGGCGTGCTTGAGGATGCCGGCGATGAACTGCCGGGCCGTCTTGGAGAGCTGGAATTCGGCGCCGGCCACGTAGAAGGCGTTCGTGTCACCTTCAAACAGCGAGAATTGGGTGTGCATGCCGGAGCCCGGGTGGGCCGTGAAGGGCTTGGGCATGAAGGTGGCGTAGGTGCCTTGCTGCAGTGCCACCTCCTTGATGACCGTCCGGAACGTCATGATGTTGTCCGCGGTCTGCAGGGCGTCG
>JAODMV010000384.1 GCA_025464875.1 Arthrobacter sp.
GCGGAGTGCAGCCTCCGGACGGACAAGGGCGCGGACCAGGGACCCGGGAACCCGGGCGCGGGCCGCTGCCGGGGCAATGTGGCGAAGGAGCCGCCACGGCGAGGTGCTGGTGACAGAGAACCTGGAGTCGGCGAAGAGCCCGCGCAGCACGGTGGCGGACCGCGCCTCCATGACGTCGAACACCCTTGGCACGATTGCGCGGCCCGTCTCGCTGCGGACCACGGCCGTGAGGTCGAAAAAGATGCGCTGGCCGGCCTGGACGTAGGGGGACGGGCCGTTCCGCGGCGCTGGTACGTCAAAACGGGCCGTCCGGGCCACGGACGAGGCAATGAGCCGAAGGCCGGCAAGCCCCATCGGAGTCAGGGGGCGGGTCAGCCCCTGGGCCAGGCTGAAGCAGAGGTAGACGGCCAGCCGCTCCCGGGCCGGCGGTCTCTCAGGCAGGGGGTAGAGCGTGGTGATGGGCCGGGACTGCGTCAGCCACATCGCGCCGTCCCCGCCGATGGCCCATTCGATGTCCTGCGGGGAACCGAAGTGCAGCTCGGCGCGGCGGCCGAGCAGTTCCAAGGCGGCAAGCTGCGTGTCATCCAGGCTAGGGGCGGACCCCGTGCCCATTTGTGCCGCACGCTCCGTTCCTCCGCCTGGCAACGGGCGGATGACAACGCCCTTGTCCCCGAGGCGTCGCTCCAGGACTTTCCCCGTGGCGCTGTCCAGCACAAAGTGGTCCGGGGTGACGGCCCCGGATACCACCGCCTCGCCCAGTCCGGGGCTGGCATCGATGACCGCCTCGTGGCGGCGCCCGGTCACCGGGTTCGCCGTGAAAAGCACTCCGGCCACGGCGGCGTCGACCATGCGCTGGACCACCACCGCGAGCGACACGGTGGAGGGGTCGATCCCTTGCGCCGCCCGGTAGCTCACGGCACGGGCCGTCCACAGCGAGGCCCAGCACTGCCGGACCGCAGCCAGGACGGCGTCCGCACCAACCACGTTCAGGAAGGTGTCCTGCTGGCCGGCGAAACTGGCGGACGGCAGATCCTCGGCGGTGGCGGAGGACCGCACCGCCACGGCCACGTCCGCCCCGAGCGCCGCATACGCGGCCCGCACGGCATCGGCAATATCGGCAGGAACCTCGGCGCCCAGGACCAGCCTCCTGGCCTTTGCGGCCAGGGCCGGCAGGTCACCGGGTGCGGCGGCAGCGAGGGCAGGGTGGACGTCCTCCAGCCCCGCCGGCGCCACGGCGCGCCGGTAGGCCAGGGTGGTCAGGCAGAACCCGGCGGGGACCGGCAGGCCTGCGCGCGCCAGTTCGCCGAGCTTGGCCGCTTTGCCGCCGACCTCCGGCAGCATGTCCTGACTGAGCAGCTCCAGCGCAAGAACCAGTTCAGCCCGGGGCGTGCGCACGGCAGTGCAGCGGGCTAGTCGCCGAGCATGGGACCGAAGCGCGGCCGGTCAGCGAGCCGGGGATCGTCGCGGTCCGGGACCACCATGACCGGGCCCTTGGCGTGGTGCAGGACGCCGTCGGAGGTGGACCCCAGCAGCATCCCTGCGAATCCGCCGCGCCCGCGGGTTCCGACGACGACGAGTTCCACGTGCCGGCTCGCCTCGACCAGAGCGTCGACCGGGGAGCCGTCCACCAGCCGCGTCTCCACCGCCAGGCGGGGGAAGTGGCTCTTAAGCCATTCCACGCCGGCGTCGAGCGTGATCTTGATATCGGCGAAGAGTGCTTCACGGTCCATCGGTGCGGGCACCCATGCCAGCGAACCGCCGTACTGGGGCACGGCGCACACCACCCGGAGCGAGGCCGAGAGGCGCTCGGCCTGGGCCGCCGCCTCCAGCACCGCCACCCGGGCCTGTTCGGAGCCGTCCACGCCCACCACCACGACGTTCTCGATGAGCTGGCGGCCGGACTTCGCCTGCTCAGCGCGGACGTGTTTGTCGTCAGTGGTTTCACCGAGGCGGTCGGCGCAGACCAGGGGCACTGTGACGGTGGGGCACTTAGCGTGTGCTGGCAACGCGCTGCTGACTGAGCCCAGAAGCCGGCCCACAAAGCCGCCACGGCCCCGGGTGCCGAACACCAGCAGTTCGGCGGTTTCGCTCATTTCAAGCAGCACACCGGACGCGTCCCCGTTTTCGACGGACGCATCGACGTCGATGTTGTAGCCGGCAACCTTGTCCAGGGCCTGCCTCAGGACGGCCTCCGCCCCTTCACGGATCACCGAATCATCCACCGTGGCGTAGCCGCCGTCCAGTCCGGAGGCGGCGAAGATCGGAACCGAATAGGCGGTCACGAGGTGCAGCGGGCGGCCCCGGCGTTCCGCCTCGCGGGCGGCCCACACCAAGGCGCAATGGCTGTGGTCCGAACCGTCCACGCCAACCACGATCCCCCGAGGCGGTGCCGACTGGCCGCTGGCCTCCCCTGCCGGGTCCGGGTGCACCTGTTCTCGCCCCATGGGGTTCGCCTCCTCGCGATTCCTGCCTGATGTTGCGGCTATTCTGCCAGAAGTGTCAGCGCGCCGCGTCCGCCGGCATCGCGCCGCGAACATCTGCACGCGAGAACCCCTGTTTTCCTAACTATTCTCGATTATTTGCGAACAGGCAAGCAGCGGCCGGGGCGGCCCCCCACAGCTCCTCCGCAGAGGTGTGGGCGGCTGCGACACGCCGTTCAGCGGCGCCGGAAGGAAGAGTTTCCGACGCTCCGCCGGCGCGGGAACACGGGGCAAAGCTCCGAGAATCCCCAGCTCAGCGAATGTCTGACCGGCTCTATCCAGGACGGGGAATGTTAGGTAGTCTTCGAGGCATCGCAGAACCGAGACTCGTGTTTCAGAACGCGTTCCCCAAGAGGGGGTACCGTCAGCAGCGGGCCTCGGCACGCGTGCGGAAGATGTGCCCCATGACTGCCACGATTTGAGGAGGGACCTGAGGTGTCGAGCAGAACTGTGGACGGCGGGATCGAGCGGACCACCGCAGTAATCATCGGCACCGGGCTCTCGGGCCTGGCTGTGGCCAGCGAGCTGCAACGCCGCGGAGTGGACGCCATCATTGTGGACGGACTCGATCTTCTGGGCGCCGGGCACCCGGCCAATACCTCTTCCCTCCAGCGCTGTGACGCTGCGGACGCCGCCAGCCTTCGGGAACGCAACGAAATCCTGAGGCACCTGAGGAACTACGCCACCAGCCATAAACTGGACGTCCGCAACCATATCCGGGCCCTGCAACTGGACCACCTCGACGCGGATGTTGCCGGCTCCCCCACGCAGCAGTGGGCCGTCCGCACCCCGGGCGGCGTCCTCCTGGCGGACCACCTCGTCCTGACCCGATGCGCTCACAGTCAGCTACGCCGCATGCTCTCCGAACTGGGCATGACCGCCGGCCAAAACGTGATGGCGGCGATGCACGCCCTCGGGATGTACCTGGTAGGCGTCGGCGAACTCATTACGCCCACGCCCAAGGAAGTACTGCGCCAGGCAAAAGTGGTGGGCCAGGCGATTTCGGCCAAGGTCCACCCCGACGGCGTTCCTGCGCTCCTGCCGCGCGGCTTCGCTTTCGCTGCGCCGGCCTAGGCGGCCAGCACAGTTCGGCGGCCGGCAGAGCCAGTCAGCCAACAGGCCTAGGCGGTCGGCAGCGCCGGTTGGGCTAAGCCTTCAGACGCCGTTTGGCCAGCACACCCAAGGCAATCACAATCCCCAATGCCGTACCGGCGAAGATCACCAGGCTCCAGGGGAACGGTTCGGATGCGCTCGGCGACTGCTCCGGCGCGGCGGTGGTGCCCGGCTGGGCGGTGCCCAGCGTCGGGACGGGAGCCGACGCCGTCGAGCCTGACGCCCCCGCCGTAGCGATAAAGCTGAAGTTGCCCTCGATGGGGTGGGCGTCGGAACTGACCACGCGCCACACCACCGTGTACTGCCCGGCGGGGGCGCCGGGCTTGAGCTTCTGGAAGGCCACATTGTCCACGATCTCGACCGGGCCGTCGGCCCAGTTGCTCCCTGCCGCGTCGTTCACCAGGACCTGCGAGCCCACCGACAGCGGGTTGTTGTTGAAGGTGATGGATACCTGGTCCGGGGGCGTTGCCACGGTGGCGCCATCGGCCGGACTGCTGGATTCGGCCGCATCGTGCGCCGACGCCGGCCCGACGGTGCCGAGCAGAAGCGATCCGAGGACCGCGGCACCCAGCAGGGCGCTCACAAGCTGTCGAATGAGGCGCATGGGCGGACTACTCCTTGTGTTGGCTTCCTTACAGACTAGGCGAAAACGCCATATGCCCGGGACGACGCCGAATAGGATTCAAATAACATCCAATTCTTCCGGAGGACAAATGCTTAAGCAGGGCTCTGCACTCGATCGGTATTTCAAGATTTCCGAGCGGGGGTCGAACGTTTCACGCGAGATCCGGGGCGGCTTCGCCACGTTCTTCGCCATGAGCTACATCGTGGTCCTGAATCCACTGATCCTCTCCGGCCCCGACTCCACCGGAGCCACCCTTGGGTTCCCGGCCGTTGCCGCCGTCACCGCCTTCGCGGCCGGCATCCTCACCATCCTCATGGGAGCCTGGGCCAAGCACCCCTTCGCGATGGCGACCGGACTCGGCGTCAATGCCTTCGTCGCTGTCACGGTGGCCACCAACCCCGGCCTGACCTGGCCGGACATGATGGGCCTCGTGATGCTCTCCGGCATCACCATGCTCATCCTGGTCCTCACCGGGTTCCGGACCGCCGTCTTCAAGGCCGTACCTGAGGGCCTGAAAACCGCAATCGTCGTCGGCATCGGCCTGTTCATCGCCCTGATCGGGCTGGTCAACGCCGGCTTCGTGCGGCGCATCCCGGACGTCGCCGGCACCACCGTCCCGGTCGGCCTCGGCTTCGACGGCAAGCTCACGGGCTGGCCCACGCTGGTGTTCGTCTTCGGCCTGGTCCTGACCATCGCCCTCGTGGTCCGCAAGGTCAAGGGCGCCATCCTGATCGGCATCCTCGCTTCCACCGTGCTGTCCGTGATCCTCGAATTCACCCTGCACATCGGCCCCAGCTTCGACGGCAAGAACTTCAACCCGCAGGGCTGGTCCCTCGTGGCCCCCAAGTTCACCGAGTGGGCGGCACCGGACCTTTCCCTGATCGGCCAGGCCAACCCCATCGGCGCCTTCGAACACCTTGGTTTTGTCGCCGCGACCCTGCTGGCCTTCGTGATCCTGCTGAGCATCTTCTTCGACGCCATGGGCACCATGGTGGGCCTGGCCACCGAGGCGGGCTCCATCGACAAGGACGGCAACATCCCCAACGTTGACCGCGTGCTGCAGGTCGACGCCCTCGGCGCGATCGTCGGCGGCGGCGCGTCCGTGTCCTCCAACCAGATCTACGTGGAATCCGGCGCCGGCATCGGCGAAGGCGCACGGACCGGCCTGGCCTCGATCGTCACCGGCCTGCTGTTCCTCGTCGCCATGTTCTTCACCCCGCTGATCAACCTGGTTCCGTTCGAGGCCGTGGCCCCGGCCCTCGTGGTGGTCGGCTTCATGATGGTCTCCCAGGTCGGCAAGATCGACTGGCAGGACTGGGGCGTCGCCATCCCGGCCTTCCTGACCTTCACGCTGATGCCGTTCACCTATTCCATCGCCAACGGCCTCGGCGCCGGCTTCATCGCGTACGTGCTGATCCGCACCGCCCAGGGCCGCGCGCGCGAAATCCACCCGCTCATGTGGGCCGTGGCCGGAGCGTTCCTGTTGTTCTTCGCGATCGGCCCCATCGAAGCCGCGCTCGGAATGCACTAGCCCTTCGTTCCTCCCTTCCGCCGAGGTGACACTTGGTGCCCACGTTTTCCCAAGAAACGGGCGCCAAGTGTCACCTCGGCGGCGTTTAAGCGCGGTTTCCGGGATTCCGGACAGTCCGACGGCGGCACTGCTGGTTTTCGTGCCCCGGCTGCGGTGAGCTAGGACCATGACCGCTCCCGCACCCGCCATCATTGTCCCGCCGCAGCCCTGGACCGGGCGCTTCGACGGCGAGGGCGCCGAGCACCGGCGCTGGTGGCAGGCAGTCACCCCCTACTCCCTCCGGACGATCCCGGCATCGGCATCGGCATCGGCCAGGATCACGCACCGCACCCGGGCTGCCGTTCTTCTGGGCTTCGGCAGCGATGAAGGGGTGCGCCGCAACCAGGGCCGGGTGGGTGCCGCGGCCGGACCCGCCGCGATCCGCGCCGCCCTGGCTCCCCTGGCCTTCCACCTGGACCGGGACGTGCGCGACGCCGGCGACGTCACCGTGGCGGGGCAGTCGCTGGAGGCGGGCCAGGCACGCGCCGGGCTGGCCATCACCCGGCTGCTGGACGCCGGCCAGCTGCCCGTGGTGCTGGGCGGCGGCCACGAGACCGCCTTCGCCAGCTACCTGGGCATCGCCGGCTCTGCCGCCGTCCGCGAGGGCCTGCGGGTGGGCGTGCTGAACCTGGACGCCCACTTCGACCTCCGCGACGAACCCGTGCCCAGTTCCGGCACCCCGTTCCTGCAGATGGCCCGCGCGGAAGCCGCCGCGGGCCGCGAACTGCAGTACGCCGTCGTCGGGATTTCGGAGCCCAGCAACACCCGGGCGCTGTTCCGCACCGCGCAGGAACTGGGCGTGGACTACTTGCTGGACGAGGACTGCTCGGCCGCGGCGGCGCACGCCTTCGTGGCGGCTTTCCTGGCGCAGGTCGATGCCCTGTACCTGACCATCGATCTGGACGTGCTGCCGGCGTCGGAGGCCCCCGGGGTGAGCGCGCCGGCGGCGTACGGGGTCCCGTTGCCCGTCGTCAGCGCGGTGTGCCGGCAGGTGGCAGCCAGCGGCAAGCTGCTGCACCTGGATGTGGCGGAACTGAACCCAGGGTTCGACATCGACGGCCGCACCGCGATGGTGGCCGCGCGGCTGGTCAATACGCTGCTGGGGTAGCCGGTTCCTCGGCCCGCACGTCCGCGCGCAACCCCGCCGTGGAGCCCCGCGGCACCACGGCGTCCATGAACCGCACGATCTCCTCCCCGGCCAGCACCCCGGACGCCGAGGTCACCGTCAGATGCGCCCGGGCGAAGCCGACGCTGTGCAGCTCCCCGTGCGCGGGACGGATCGCGAGATCCGCCAGCTCGAGGAGGCCCGCGTCCAGCAGCGAGTCGCCGGCTGCGAGCAGCAGGCCGGCGCCGCTCCGCCGCCGGACTTCCGCGACTGCGGCCTCCTTGGTGATCGGGGCCGGCACGCAGTACAGCTTCCGGCCCTGCAAGGAGGTGGTCCAGCCGCGCTCACGGCACCAGGCAGTCAAGTCCTGGAGGTAGAGCTCGGAGAGCTCCTCCCGGTTCACGATCGAGTAGACGAAGAGGTCCTCGGCGGTGCGGACACGCAGGACCTCGGGAACTGCGCCGCTGCCGGTGAGGTGGCCGAGCACCTCGCTCAGCGGCGCGCAGTGGTCCGCCAGCGAGGTACGGATGTGGCGCGACCAGTCAGGATCGGGTTCACCGTTGTGCAGCAGCACCGCGCCGTTGGTCGTCACCGCGTAGCCCCGGCCCCGCCCCGGCAGCTGCACCCGGGCGAACTGGGCGTGGGTCCGGGTGGTCACCGGCACGAACACGCTCCGTTCCGCAATCCCCGCCAGCAGCTCCTCCGCCGCCCGCGTCATGAAGGACAGCGGAGCCGCGGCATAGACCTCGGAGACCACCATCCGCGGCGCCAGGTGGTCGCTTCCCTGCAGCAGCATGGAGTTCGCCGAGTAGATCAGGGTGCGGTCCAGATCGCTGGCCACCAGCACCGGGGCGTCGCCAAATTCGGTTCTCATACGTCGACCCCCGCCTTGCCGTCGGCACCGGTCGCGCCGGGCGTGTGCAGCGGATGGATCAGCCCCACGCAGCTGTACGCCAGGTCCGGGACTTCTAGCACTTCGACTCCTCGTTGTTCGGCCAGGTGCAGCACATGCGCGATGTCCTCGGACGCGTCCGGATGAACCAGGACCTTCCAGGGCACGCGCCGCAGCAGGACCCGGGTGGTCTCCCCGACGCCGGGCTTGACCAGGTTCACGTTGTTGATGCCGAAACGCCGGCTGATATCCTCCACCGCGGACCAACCCGACCAGTCGGCGTCGGGGAGTGCCTCGACGCGGGTGGGGAAGGCAGCCGAGGCAGCCAGGACCTCGGCCCGCACGGCCGGGAACTGCGCCGCGACAGTCGCCAGGAAATCGTTGGAAACGTCGCTGCGGCTCAGCTGCGAGTAGTATTTGGCGCCGTGGAAATCGCCGGGCCCGATCAGCGCTTTGTTGAAGACGGTGCGGGAAACGAGGCCCGAGACGGTGGAATTCAAACAGGCAGAGGGGATCAGATAGTCCTCCCTGGTGCCGAAGATCCGCACGCAGTGGCCCGGATCCGCCAGGACGGCCAGGTCGGGGCGGAACGCCGCGCCGTCGGTCTTCCAGAAGAGCTCGACGGCGGCCGCCAGCTCGCGGGTGATCGCGCCCTTCCCCGTCCAGCCGTCAACGAACATGATCTGTTCCGGGTCGTGCCGTGAAGCGAGGTAGCCGAGCGCGGCCTGGTCGACGCCGAGCCCGCGCACGATGCTGATGGCGTAGTGCGGCAGGTCCAGGCCGTGGACCTGCCGGGCCCATCGCTTCATGAGGATCCCCACCGGCGTTCCGGCGCGTGCCAGTGACACCAGCACGGGGGCGTTCTCGCGGAGTCTGAGGACCTGCTCCGTGAGCGTACCGACGGCGTGCGCCAGCCGGGCCGCCGAGCTCTCGAGCGCCGCCTGGAACAGGGCGCCGTACTCGGGAGAGGGCTCGTATTCCTGCGGCAACGATTCGGCATAGCTGGCCTTGCCCGACTGGATCGAGGCCTCGCGTTCGGCGCTCGGCGCCTCCAGCTGCGCGGAACTGATGTCCGTCAGCAGCCAGCGCACGTCCTCCGGTGAGTAGGAGCCGAACAGGGGGCCGGCGAGGGGCGGCGGGAACGGTGCCTGCCGGGGCAGCAGCACCAGCTGGACCGCGGCGCCGCTGCCCGCGACGGCCTCCGCGATCTTCCCGGGTGCCGTCAGCTGCGAGGCCAGGGTTCCGGGTTCGGGCATGACCACGATGGTGTCGAAGCGTTCGTCAGGGTGCGCGAAGTTGTAGGCAAAGCGCGGCCCGGGCCCGTCCGGGGCGTCGTCGTCACTGTCAAAGGCCACGGCGGAACGGACGGCATAGCCCGGCTCGTCCAGAACGGCGATCGGAGACCGCGTGCTGGTCGAGTAGCGGACGTCGGTGTCGGGCCAGAGCTCCTGCAGCCGGGCCGCGACGGCCAGCGGCAGGGCCATGAATTCCTCGGTAGCCAGCACCAGGATGCGATCGCCGGGGGTGACGCCGGCGCCGAGGGCGGCGGCGACGGCGGCGGCGATGCCCGCCGCCTGCTCCGGCCCGGGCCGTCCCGCGATTCCGAAGCGCGCGCTCCGGACGGGCGGCACGAGCCCGTTCAGGTCCAGGAGCCGGACCTGCCCCGGGACTGCCGCCGCCGCGTCCGGGAGCGGAAGGCTCCGGATCAGTTCCGCCGCGTCCGCAGCGAGCAGTTCCGGCAGCTGGATGGTTCCGTGCGCCAGCGCCACCGCGCTGATCCGGGTGCCGAGTTCCACGGCGAGGGCATCGAGTTTGCCACGGTCTTCCGGGGAGCGCAGGTCAACCAGGGACGCGACGACGTAACGGCCGTGCGGGGCGGTGCCGTGAAGTTCCCGGATGGTGTTGATGAGGGTTGCGCCGGTACTGAGCTCGTCGTCTACCAGGACCACCGTTTCGGCCAGGTCCAGGGCGGCGCGGCTGGTCGGCAGCAGCTGATGCGAGGTGGCGTGCGAGTGCATCTCTTCGAAGGCGCCGTACGGTGCCAACCCTTCGGCACTCGCAGCCTCCCGGGTGGAGTGAATGTAGTAGCTGCCCAGTTGTCCGGCTACGAGCTGCCCCAGTCCGGTGGCGGTCTCCGCGTAGCCGATGGTCACGACGCCGGGAAGTTCGGCCCGCTGTCCTTCGAGCCGTTCGCAAAGCTCGGTCACAGATGCCATCCTGGCCCGCCGGGTCTCCCCCGGGTCGCCGGCAGCGGTTCCGTACCCGAAAGAGTTCTCGGCCGGGTTCTCGGCGTCCGAGGCCAGGAGCCTCGCTAGCGTCGCCGCGGCGTCGTCGATGGCCGCGCCGAGCGAGGGGGCGGGCGGAGTCGGACCGCCGGACGGAGGCTCCGCGGCCGGGGCCCGGAGTTCGGCACGGACCAGGAGTCCGAGCAGCAACCCGGCCGAGCACGCGATTCCCGGTTCGGTGGGCACATGCTTGGCGAGGACCCGGGAGACCAGCAAGTGGGCCCGCTTCGGGTTCCGCCGGAGCGCCAGGCCGACCAGGGCCTCGACGGGCAGGACGCTGCGTCCGGGGGCGGAGACCACGCCCACGCCGAGGGCGTCCCGCACATAGGCGCCGATCCACGGGGCATTCGCCCGGACCGCCCTCACCGCATGCTCGCTTCCAGGAGGTCGACGAAATTGACGCCGGGTCTGGCGACCCCGAAGGCCCGGGCCCGCAGCAGCGTGCGCTCCGCCCACGCCCGGTGCGGTTTCAGTTCGTTCATCTTGTTCCCGTACGACGACGCCTTGACACCGCCGCCCGGGTCTCCGGCAATGTCCAGGGCGTCGAGGTATTCCTCGTGGCTCACGACGGACATGGAGTGCACCACGGGCACATGGCTGGGGTGGATCACGGTCTTGCCGTGCAGCCCGTTGGCCTGGTCCAGCTCGATCTCGCGGATGAGGCCGTCCAGGTTGTCCATCAGGATGCGCTGACGGAGCTCGACTTCATTGGCGGCTTCAAAGGGTGTGGAGCGCAGCTGGGGCCGCAGAACCCGTTCCGTGTTGACGAAGTGCTCCCAGACAGGGCCGGAGATGATCCAGCCGTCTGGGCGGCCGAAGATGTTGACGACGTCGCCGATGATATTCGCCACTACCTTGACGTTGTAGATGGTCAGATCGCGGGAGCGCCGCAGCCCGAAGGCACTGGACATGTCCGTTGCGCCGACCCGGACACACAGGACCAGCTCGCGGAACTCGTTGATCAGGGCAAGGTTGTCCGTCAGCACCCGCACGCGCGACTCCAGATGGGTCGTGACAGGGTCCTCGATGATCGGCATGGCCCGCAGCGCCTGCACGTCCGGATCTCCGGTACGGCCGGACTCCTCGTTCAGCAGCTGCAGCGCCTCCAGAAAGGCGCGTCCCCGCCCGGTTTCATTCTCAAACTTGGGCAGGACGAAGCCGTAGACGACGCCCAGGGCGGCACCGGCCCTGCGCCCGACGTCGAGCAGCTGTTCGGGAGTGCGGCACCGGATGAAAATCAGCGGCAGCTCCCCCGGATCCTCCACGGCACTCAGTTCCGCCAGCGCCACAAGCAGGTTCTCCTCCGCCCCGGGCACCCCGTCGTCCGGCACGGCGTCCTCGAGGCAAATGACGGTGCTCAGGCAGCCGGACTTGGCCTGCTTCCGGATGTCCTGCGCCAGGGCGGTCCTGGTAGCCGGTGAGTACAGGGTCGCGCCCAGCGCCACCGCCAGCAGTCCCGGGTCCGAGGCGCGGCCAAGCACCTCGGGCCGGACATGGAAAAGTCGCTCCTTGACGGACTCGGCCAAGGCTTTGAAGTGCTGCATGGTCCCCTAGGTGATAGCTGCGTGTGGTGCGGATTAGCGCAGGAGGACCCGTTGGTCCAGCGGAATGGTCATCGTGAACCCGAACATGGCCCACACGGTTGGATCATCGGCCACGGCCGGGACGTACTCTGCGCGCAACTCCAGGACCGCGCCAATCCGGGACACGTACAGCACGGTCCGCAATCCGTCGTCGTTCCGGGGGGCAACCGCGGCCGCGGCGCCGTCGAAGACTCCGATCGTCAGGGGCGTCTCTCCAGCGATGAAGAGCGCGCGGCGGAGCAGCCGGACATGGCGCAGGGAGATGATCCCGGACGAGTCCTGCATATCTGCCAGCGGCCGGTTCCCGGGGGTGATGACCGGGGTTCCCGCCATGTGCCCCTCCGTGTGGCGGGCGCCTGTCGTGCGGTGTGTGTCCTCCCACGTGACCGAGCGGGCGCCGACCACCAGGAGGGAGCCGATCGCGGATTGTCTCGCATCCAGGCGCACCACAGGGTTCGCTTCATCCAGCTGACGGACGCTCCCGAACGCCGGAGCCGGGAACACGCGCTCCGGGACCGTAATCGTGCGGCGGGACGCCGGAGCCTGGGTCGGCGACGTCTGGGTCGGCGGCGCCGGCGCCGGCGGGCCCGGACGGGAAGAAGCGGCACGGAGGGTCAGCCCGCCGGAACCCGGAGCAGCGGGGCCCGGCGCCGCGCGGCCCGCCGAAAGCGGCCGCGGTGATTCCGTTTGCGCCGGTTTCCTCCGGCGGCTGAGGTAGTCCAGGTCGGTCCGGAGGGCGCTTCGATTCGAGGCCATGTCAGAGCTTCAAGTTGAAGTCAGCGGCCACGGCTGCCAGCCCGGTCTCGTAGCCCTGCCCGAGGGCACGGAACTTCCAGCCCCCGGCGTGCCGGTACAGCTCCCCGAGAATCATGGCGTTGATCTTGTCGGTGTTCCCCCGCGGAACGTTGAAGCGAAGCAGCTCCCGGTTCTGCCCGTCGGCGACCCGCAGGTAGGCGTTCTTCACGGCGCCGAAATTGCCGGGCCCCCGCACGTCCGGGTCGACATAGAGCAGCACCACGATCTTGCTGACAGCCTCCGGCACGCGGCTAAGCGCGACGTCGATCTGTTCCTGGTCTTCGGTTCCGGCGAACGCGACGCTGCCTTCGGGACTGGCGATCTGGTTGAAGAACACGAGGTGATCATCCGAGAGCGCGCGCCCGTCCTGCCCGCACATGATGACCATCGGAACCAGTTCGGCCTGCGGACCGCGGCTGGGCACCGTGTCCCAGCCGATCCCCAGCAGCACGGTGTCGAGGCCGGGGTTCTCTGCAGTGAGGGCGGCATTGCTGCCCGCGACCATCGAAGTCACTAGCGTCCTTCCAGGTGAAGACCATCAATATCGAACTTGTCCTTGAGGAACTGGCCATGGACGGCCAGTTCCGTAATGGCCCCGGTGCGGACCTGGTTGTCCAGGTTCAGCACGGTGGAATGGAGCGTGCCCAGCTGCTCCAGCAACACCTTCGTCTCGGAGGAATCGTCTGTCCGTGCGGATGACGACAGCATCAAGTAGGCGCGCAGCGGAGACGGCAGGTAGTCGGTGATGACGGCGTTCAGGAGCACGCGCTGCTCCGTGGATGCGCCCGACCGTCCAATGTAGCGGATCAGGGCCCGGAGGACGTCCGCGAGCTGCAGCACCTGGGACACGACGACGGTGGGCAGTTCCGCCCCCTTGCCCAGTGCCATCCCTCGCAGTTCCTTGAGCGCGGCTGCTGTCGCCGCGAGCTCATCTGCTGCAGGATCGACAGCAGCGCCGGCGGAGCGCGCCTCTTCGGCAACGGAACGGGAGGCCGCCCCGTTGCCGAACAGCGAACCAAAGAATTTTGCGACCATAGCCCGTAAGCCTATTGCTCAGGGCTGGCGGCCGCTAATTCCCCTCCTGCTGGCGGACGCGGTCCAGGTAGGGACGGGCCCGTTCGAGCCCCGCTTCGAGGGCGTGCACGGTGCCTTCCATGTTCTTGTTCGCCTGCGAGCGGAAGGTGTCGATCGCGTCCATCGTCTGGAACACGTTATCGAAGGCCTTTTGGAGCGTTTCCACGCTGACGCCGGAGCTGGCCGCCTGCTGGTGGATGCGGCCAGTCTGATCCTTGAGCATCTCGGAAGTCTTGAGGATCATGTTGTTCGTCGTCGTGTTGATGGCATCGATCTGGTCCAGCACCATCTTCTGGTTGGCCAGCGCCTGCGCCACGATGACGGCCGTCCGGAGGGCGGAGATCGTCGTGGTGCGGGCCCGTTCGACGCCCTTGATCAGCTCGGTGTTGTTCTTACTGATCATGTCGCTGGCCAGGTAGCCCTGTACCGAGACAGCCAACTGGGTCAGGATGTCCTGGTGGCGCTGGCGGATGGGGAAGAGCACATCCGCATCGAGTTTGTTGGCTTCTTCGACCTGGCCCGACATCTTCATCTCGTCGATCCTGTTTGCCGTTGCGGTATCCAGCGCCTTGGCGAAGACCGCGTACTCGCTCAGCTCCTGCATGGTCTCCCACAGCTGGGTCTTCTCCTGCGCGAGGGCGGCGTTGTCCTTGAGCAGCTCATCCTGCCCTGCCATCAGGGACTTGATGATCTTGTCCAGCTGGGTCTGGGCGGACTCATACTTCTGGAAATACTTGGCCAGCTTGTTGCCGCCCGGAATGATGCCGAGGATCTTTCGGCCGACGCTCAGGTCGGCCTGGTTCGGGGTGAGGTCCTCCACGGTGGTGCGGAGTTCGCCCAGCGTGGACGCGACCTGCACCTGGGCGCTGTTGCCCGATTTCTTGGCGCCCGCCAAGGACGTGGAGGATCGCTCCAGCAGCCGGCTTGAGGTGTTGGAGGAAGCGACGAGCTGCTGGCCGGCCAGCCGGTTGATCCCGTCGATTTTGCTCGTGTATTCGGGGCTGTGCGGGTTCATCGCAGCGATTTCACTGACGAAAGCCCGCGCCTGGGCGTTGATCTCCTGCTGCCGTTCGGCCGGGACCGGGACCATGCCCGGGGCCTCGTCGGCCTTGACGACCTCCAGAGGTTCGGGAGCGTTCAGGACGAGTGGCGCCGACGTTGCCTCCGGCGGAGTGAGTTGCATGCTCATTGTTGCGACTGCCTTTCTTTGGTCCCGGAGGTCTTAGTCGAGCTGGACGCCGAAGTCCGTGGCGATTCCGGCAAGCCCGGTGGCGTATCCCTGGCCGACGGCCTTGAACTTCCATTCACCGTTGTGCCGGTAGAGCTCGGAAAAGATCATGCAGGTCTCCGGAGCGGCGTCCTCGCTGAGGTCGTAGCGCACCACCTCGGCGTCGTTCTCCTGGTTGATGATGCGGCAGTAGGCACCGCGCACCTGGCCAAAGTTCTGGCGGCGGGAATCCGCCTGATCGATCGAGACCACAAAGACGATGCGCTGGACGTCCGGCGCCACGCCCGACAGTTCGACGGCGATCACTTCATCGTCGCCCTCGCCCTGGCCGGAGCGGTTGTCACCCTTGTGCACCACCGAGCCGTCTGCGGCAGAGGGCTGGTTGTAAAAGATGAAGTCCGCGGAGCTGCGGACCTTGCCGTCGGCCCCGAGCATGAGCGCCGAGGCATCCAGGTCGAAAGCGTCGCCGGTTGTCGTCCGAGGATCCCAGCCCAGCCCGACGTAGACCTTGGTCAGTCCCGGGTCGGTCTTGGTGAGCGAGAGGTTACTGCCTTTGGAAAGGGTCAGGCCAGCCATGGTTGTTCTCCTTGTTCAGTCTGGTGAAATTGTGGTGTGCGGCCCGGGTAGACGGCACGGAATTCCACTCGCCGTTGTTGCGGTAGGTCTCCGCAAAGATCATGCACGTTTCTGCCGCCGCGTCCTCGGTCAGATCATATCGGACGACCTCGTTGCCGGCTTGCGCAGCGCGGGATCGGCTTTCGTCAGGGACGGCTTGCTGCCCTTGCCCAGAGTCGGGCTGGACACGTTTTACCCCCTTCGGCGAGCAGTGCAGTCCGGTCTACAGTGCCGAAGCCGCGGCGCCGCGGACATCGACTGCCGTGCGGCCGTTTGTCGGCGCGCCGATGGCGTGGAAGGTCCAGCCGTTCCCGCCCCGGGACAGCTTGGCCATGACCATGGCGGTGTTGCGGCCCGATTCGGCGAGCTGGTACCGGGCGACTTCGGGGCTACCGGCGACGGAGTCGTCGACGACGCGGCAGAAGGCATTCTTGACCATGTCAAAGGTCTGCTGGCTGTAGCTGGTGATGACGAAGACGATGTGCTGGACCGCGGGGGAAACGCCGGGCAGGTCCACCGTCATGACCTCGTCGTCGCCGTCGCCGGCGCCGGTGAGGTTGTCGCCGGCGTGGCGGACGGAGCCGTCCTGGCTGGCGAGCTGGTTGAAGAAGACCGTGTCCAGGTGGTTCCCGGCGCCGTCGAACAGGAGCGCCGAAGCGTCCAGGTCGACCTCCACCGTCTTGGTGCCGCCGAAGAATCCCTTCTTGGCCGGCACCGCGGAGTCCCAGCCGAGGCCCATCCGGACGCGGGTCAGAGATTCACCGTTCTGCTTCGTCAGCGACAGTGACTGGCCCTTTTGCAGACTCAAACCCATTGATTTACCCGCTTTTCGTTGTAGTGGTTGTCGTGGCCGCCGGGGGTCGGCTAGCTCTTTGCGTCTGCCGCTTCTAGCGATGCATCCTGCCCGGCGGACTTGGCCCGCTTGTTGTGCATGATGGACCCCGTAAAGGCGGCGCCTATGAACACCATACCGATAAGGCCGGTGATGATCTCGTTGACCGGGAACACGATGCGCATGTCGAAGACCGCGATGATGACGCCCACGGTGCTGCGAATCGGCGCCTCCGGGCCGCCATAGCTTACGGCTAATCGCGCCGCACCTGCACGCCGTCGGACTTCAAGAAGAGGTGTCTCACGGACGGGCCAGCCGCAACGAGCCAGAGCACATTACCGCTGACGGAAACCTCTTCGACCTCGCCGCGTGCCAAGATCTGTGCGTGCTTGAGGATTTGGACCCGCTCGCCTGCCTTGAGGCTTCGCCAGTCGGAAACCGCCGCCGAGGAAGCCCGGCGCTTAGAGATGACTGTCCCACGTGCTTTCATTGAACTTCTACCCCCTGTATGGGTTCTTTGCCGCAGCATCGTTGGTGCGGACTTCCCTTTTTACTACAGTTCTGAGGCTCCTGCGGGCGAGTTGGTGAGTATTTCGCGGGCGTCGGCGAATGTTTAGCTGGACTGCGTTTTGGTCCCTCTCAAGCGAGTTTTCCGACGGCGGATTCGGCCGCCACGCGGACACCACCCGAAGCGAGGAGCCGCTCGGCCGCCTCCAGCTCCGGAGAGAGGAATCGGTCGGCTCCCGGGCCGTCGACGACGGCGCGCAGGGCCGCGATCACGGCGGCGCCGGCGGGCCCGGGCGTGAGCTCGCCGCCGGAGAGCTGGGTGCGGATGTCGAGCGCCCGGGCCGAGGTCACCAGTTCGATCGCCAGGACGCGGCGCAGGTTCTCCACGGCGCGGCGGAGCTTGCGGGCCGCGTGCCAGCCCATGGACACGTGGTCCTCCTGCATCGCCGAGCTCGGGATCGAGTCCACCGACGCCGGAACGGCGAGGCGCTTGTTGTCCGAGACCAGGGCGGCCTGGGTGTACTGGGCGATCATGAGGCCCGAATCGACGCCGGGGTCCGCGGCCAGGAAGGCCGGGAGCCCGTGTGAGCGGGCCGGATCCAGCATCCGGTCTGTCCGGCGCTCGGCGATGGAGCTCAGGTCCGCGACGGCGATCGCCAGGAAGTCGAGCACGTACGCCACCGGGGCGCCGTGGAAGTTACCGTTGGAACTGACACGGCCGTCGGGCAGGACCACCGGGTTGTCGATCGCGGCGGCCAGTTCGCGGGAAGCCACGAGCGCGGCATGGTCCACGGTATCGCGGACGGCGCCGGCGACCTGCGGCGCGCAGCGCAGGGAGTAGGCGTCCTGGACCCTGGTGTCGTTGACCCGATGCGAAGCCACAATCGGGGAGTTGGACAGCACACGCAGCATGTTCTCCGCCGACGCCGCCTGGCCGGGGTGCGGGCGCAGCGCCGCGTGCAGCTCCGGCAAAAACACCTGGTCCGTGCCGAGCAGCGCCTCGACGCTGAGCGAAGCGGTGATGTCCGCCGTCGTGAGCAGTTCACGCAGGTCCGCAACCGCCATCAGCAGCATGCCCAGCATGCCTTCTGTGCCGTTGACGAGCGCCAAGCCCTCCTTCTCGGCGAGCGTGACGGGGGCGATCCCGTGTTTGGCGAGGAGCTCGGCGACCGTCCGGCCGCCCCTGCTTCCGTACACCTCGCCGTCGGGGCCGCTCGCTTCGCCCTCGCCCATGAGCACCAGGGCGCAGTGGGACAGCGGGGCAAGGTCGCCGGAACAGCCGAGGGAACCGAATTCGCGGACCAGCGGGGTGATGCCGGCGTTGAGCACGTCCACCATGGTCTGCAGCACCACGGGGCGGACACCGGTGCGGCCCGAGGCGAGGGTCTTGGCGCGCAGGAACAGAATGCCGCGGACCACTTCGCGTTCCACGGCGGGGCCCATGCCGGCGGCGTGGCTGCGGATCAGCGACTTCTGCAGCTGCGTGCGCAGCTCGTCCGGGATGTGCCGGCTGGCGAGGGCACCAAAACCCGTGGAGATGCCGTACGCCGGGATCTCGCTGTGGGCCAGGTCGTCAATGTGGACCCGGACCCTGGCGACGTTGTCCAGAGCCTCCGGGGAAATGGTCACCTTCGCGTCGTGGCGCGCGACGGCGAGGACGTCCTCGGGAGTGACGCCGCCGGAGCCGAGCGGAACGCTCAGGGCGGCCTGGGTGGGGACTTGGGAGGTTAGGGAGTTCGTGGGGATCACGATGAATTCCTACTTCTTAGCTTCTGCGGAGTCTGCAGACTCCAACATCGGGATGCGGACGCCGCGTTCCGTGGCGACCTCGACGGCGCGGCCATAGCCGGCGTCGGCGTGGCGGATGACGCCCATGCCGGGGTCGTTGGTGAGGAGCCGTTCGAGTTTCTGCGCGGCGAGCGCGGTGCCGTCCGCGACGGAGACCTGGCCGGCGTGGATGGAACGGCCGATCCCCACGCCGCCGCCGTGGTGGATGGAAACCCAGGTGGCGCCGGAGGCCGTGTTGAGCAGCGCGTTCAGCAGCGGCCAGTCGGCAATCGCGTCCGAACCGTCGGCCATGGCCTCGGTTTCGCGGTACGGGGAGGCCACGGAGCCAGAGTCAAGGTGGTCCCGGCCGATCACGACCGGCGCCTTGACCTTGCCTTCGGCGACGAGCCGGTTGAACAGCAGCCCGGCCTTGGCCCGGTCCCCGTAGCCGAGCCAGCAGATGCGGGCGGGCAGGCCCTCAAACTCCACGCGTTCGGCAGCGGCGTCGATCCAGCGGTGCAGGTGTTTGTTTTCCGGGAAGAGTTCCTTGATGGCCTGGTCTGTGACGGCGATGTCCTCCGGGTCGCCGGAGAGCGCAACCCAGCGGAACGGGCCGAGGCCCTCGCAGAACAGCGGGCGGATGTAGGCCGGGACGAAGCCGGGGAAGTCGAAGGCCCGGGCGTAGCCGCCCTTGCGGGCCTCGTCGCGGATGGAGTTGCCGTAGTCGAACACCTCGGCGCCGGCGTCCTGGAACTCGACCATGGCCTGGACGTGGCGGGCCATGGAGGCCCGGGCCTTCGTGGTGAACCCCTCCGGGTCGGCCGCGGCCTCCCGGTGCCATTCCGCCACGGTGATGCCTTCGGGGAGGTAGCTCAGCGGATCGTGGGCCGAGGTCTGGTCCGTGACGATGTCCACGGTGAGCTCGCCGGCCTTGTGGCGGCGCAGGATTTCCGGGAACACTTCGGCGGCGTTGCCGACGTAACCCACCGACCAGCCGCGGCCCTCCTCCTTGGCCGTGAGCACCTTGGCGATGGCGGCGTCGAGGTCCGTCTCCACCTCGTCGAGGTAGCGCTTGCCGGCCCGGCGGCGCAGGCGGCTTTCGTCGACGTCGACGATCAGGCAGGCGCCGTCGTTCAAGGTGACCGCGAGCGGCTGGGCGCCGCCCATGCCGCCGCAGCCGCCAGTGAGGGTCAGGGTGCCGGCCAGGGTGCCGTCCTCGTCCCCGGTGAGCTTGCGGGCGATCGCGGCGAAGGTCTCGAAGGTGCCCTGCAGGATGCCCTGGGTGCCGATGTAGATCCAGGATCCGGCGGTCATCTGCCCGTACATCATCAGGCCTTCGGCCTCGAGCCGGCGGAACTCGGGCCAGTTCGCCCAGTCGCCGACGAGGTTGGAGTTGGCCAGGAGCACGCGCGGCGCCCACTCGTTGGTCCGGAACACCCCGACCGGCTTGCCGGACTGGACCAGCAGGGTCTCGTCCCCTTCCAGGGTCTCCAGGGTGCGGGTGATCGCGTCGAAGGCAGCCCAGCTGCGGACGGCGCGGCCGGTGCCGCCGTAGACGACCAGCTCATCCGGGCGTTCGGCGACCTCGGGGTCCAGATTGTTCATGAGCATGCGCAGCGGGGCTTCCGTCTGCCAGCTCTTGGCGGTGAGCTTGGTGCCGCGGGCAGCTTTGACCGGGCGGGTCCCGGTTCTGAAGTCGGCGGTTGCCATCAGAGGCTCCTTTGGTTCTGGGCGGTGTCTGTGGGGACGGTGCGGCGAGGAGGTGCTGTCTCCACTAAAGCCCGTCCGCGGCGGCCGAAACAGGGCGGCGGGGCGGCTCCTGTCCGGGATGCCAGACGGTTGCCTCTAGTGGGTCAGGCGGCCGTGGATCCTGATCGAGAGATCGTCCGCAACCCTCTGCACCCGCGCGGCCAGCGCCGGCCACTGCTCCGCGGGCAGCTTGTCCTCCAGGAAGGTCACGGCGACCGCCGCCGTCGGCCATCCCACGTGGTCCGTGACGGCGGCGGCGATCGATCCGAAGCCGGGCGTCACCTCGCCGTGTTCGGTGGCGTAGCCGCGCTGCCGGACCTGGTTCAGGTGCGAGGACAGGGCGGAGTACTTCGTGATGGGCGATTCGGTCTCGTGCCGGACGCTGAACGCGGCGGCGTCCGGATAGAGCGCCCGGACCTGGGACTTCGGCAGCGCGGCCAGGATCGCGCGCCCGCTGGCAGTCAGGTGGCTGGGCAGCCGGACCCCGACGTCGGTCACCAGGGACGGCCGGTTCTTGGCGCGCTCCTCCACGATGTAGAGCACGTCGCGGCCGTGCAGCACGGCGAGGTGGGCGCTTTCGCCGACCACATCCACGAGCGCGGCCAGCAGGGGCCGGCCCAGCCGGGACAGGGGCTCCTGCCTTGCGTAGGCCGAGCTCAGCTCGAAGGCGCTGATCCCCAGCCCGTACCGCTGCTCCTCATGCAGGTGCAGCACGAAGCCGTTCGCTTCCATCACGCCGAGCAGATGGTAGACGCTGGAACGCGGCAGGCCCAGCGCCGTGGCTATGGTCGACGCCGCCATCGGCCCGCGCTTGGACGCCAGCAGTTTGAGGATGCGCAGGGTATTCTCCGCCGCCGGCACCTTGGACGGCACCCGGGGTGCAGCTTGGGGCTGCGCGACGGCGGCGCTCGTGTCTGTCATGAATCCTCGTCTCATCGGGCGGTGTCCGGTATCCCGTACTTAAGCATGCGCCCGGCCGCCGGTTCGGGATAGGCCGCCTGGTCAAGAACGCCGTGCTCCGCCTTGCCGTCAGCCAGGCGGAGGACCTCAAATCCTCAGGCTGCACGGCGCTGGCCCTCACGCCGGGCTGGATGCGGTCCCAGATGATGCTCGAACACTTCGGCGTCACCGACGTCGACGGCTCCCGGCCCGACTGCTGGCGCTATCTGCTCGAAGTGCAGGAAGCCGGTACCCGGCCGAGGCGGCCGGGTACCGCTAAATTCGGGCGCCGGCGCAGGCGCCCCGTCGGTCCGACTTCTAGCCGCTTATACCTTTAGGCTTCCAGAGGGACTTCCAGAATTTCACGGACACCGGCACC
>JAODMV010000387.1 GCA_025464875.1 Arthrobacter sp.
CCGCTGGACGTGGCGTTGCCGGCCGGCCACCGGCTGGCCGGCCAGCAGGCGGTCACCGCGGACGACGTCGTCGGCGAACCCTGGGTGACCAGCCACGCAGGCGACTCCCCGGCGGACGTGCTCTCCGCCGTCGCGGCCGTCTCCAGCAGGGAACTGAACATCGTCCACCGGATCAACGACTACTCCACGGTGGCCGCGCTCGTGGCCGCCGGCAGCGTGATCGGCCTGCTGCCGCGGCATACCGCGCGGCCGGTGCTGAACCCGGGCATCGTGCTGCGCCCGCTCGAGGGCATCAGCACCCGGCGCCGGATCGACCTCCTGGCCCGGCCGGAGAACCTTAAACGCAAATCGGTCATGATGGTCTGCGAGGCTCTGCAGACCATCATGACCGAACTCGTCTCGGCCTAACCCAGCGAGTCCCGCCGCGTCAGGCCTCGACTAGTTGCCTCAGACCTGGACGCCGAGCTTCTCCAGAATCAGTTCGCGCACGCGGCCGGCGTCGGCCTGCCCGCGGGTGGCCTTCATGACGCCGCCCACGATCGCGCCGATGGCCTGGACCTTGCCGCCGCGGATCTTGTCCGCGACGTCGGGCTGCGCGGCGAGGGCAGCGTCGATGGCCTCCAGGAGGGGGCCGTCGTCGGAGACCACGGCGAGGCCGCGCTTCTGGACGATTTCCGCCGGAGTGCCCTCGCCGGCGAGCACGCCGTCAAGGACCTCGGTGGCCATCTTGTTGTTGATCTTGCCGTCCTCGACCATCTTGTTCAGTTCCACGATGGTCGCGGGTGCGACGCCGAGCTGGCCGGGATCCACGTCGGCGTTCTTGGCCCGTCCGACGATCTCGCCCATCCACCACTTGCGGGCCACCGTGGGGGTGGCGCCGGCAGCGATGGTTTCCTCGATCTCGTCCATCACGCCGGCGTTGACGACGTCGCGGAACTCCAGGTCCGAGTAGCCCCAGTCGGACTGCAGGCGCTTGCGGCGGGCGGCCGGGGGCTCGGGCAGCGTGGCCCGCAGTTCCTCGACCCATGCGCGGGAGGCGACGATCGGCACCAGGTCAGGTTCCGGGAAGTAGCGGTAGTCGTCGGCGTCGGACTTGGCCCGCCCCGACGTCGTCGTGCGCGTGTCCTCGTGCCAGTGCCGGGTTTCCTGGATGACCGGCTCGCCGGAGTCCAGCACGGCGGCGTGCCGCTGGATCTCGTAGCGGACGGCGTGTTCGACGGCGCGCAGCGAGTTCACGTTCTTCGTCTCGGAGCGGATGCCGAAGCGTTCGCGGCCGTGCGGGCGCAGCGAGACGTTGGCGTCGCAGCGGACGTTGCCGCGTTCCATCCTGGCGTCCGAGACACCGAGGTTCTTGACGATCTCGCGGACGGCCGCGACGTAGGCCTTGGCCAGTTCAGGCGCCCGGCTGCCGGCGCCCTGGATCGGCTTGGTGACGATCTCGACCAGCGGCACGCCGGAGCGGTTGTAGTCCACGAGGGAGTAGTCCGCGCCCTGGATGCGGCCCGTCGCGCCGCCCATGTGGGTCAGCTTGCCGGCGTCCTCCTCCATGTGCGCGCGTTCGATCTCCACGCGGAAGACGGTGCCGTCGGAGAGCTCGACGTCCAGGTAGCCGTCGTACGCGATGGGCTCGTCGTACTGGGAGGTCTGGAAGTTCTTCGGGGTGTCCGGGTAGAAGTAGTTCTTCCGGGCGAAGCGGCAGTTCTCGGCGATCGTGCAGTTGAGGGCCAGGCCGATCTTGATCGAGGACTCGATCGCGGTCCGGTTCACCACCGGCAGCACGCCGGGCATGCCGAGGTCCACCTCGTTGACGTTGGTGTTCGGCTCGTCGCCGAAGACGTTGGGCGCGGAGGAGAACATCTTGGTCTTGGTGTTGAGCTCCACGTGGACCTCGAACCCCAGGACGGGGTCGTACTTCTCCATGGCCTCTTCGAAGCTCAGGGTTGCGTCAGTCATTAGTGTGAACCTCCGTGGCTCGCGACGGCGTCAGCCGATGAAGAATCAGTGGGCGAAGGAACTGCCGGTGCAGTGTCAGTCAGCGCAGGGGCCTTATCCAGCAGCGGGCCGCCCCACTGCGCCTCCAGCAGGGATTCGAGGACCGCGCCGACGCGGTACAGCCGGGCGTCCTGGCGGGCCGGTGCCAGCAACTGGATGCCGACCGGCAGCCCGTCCTCATCGGCCAGGCCGCCGGGCAGTGACAGCCCGGGGACGCCGGCCATGTTGGCGGGAATGGTGGCGACGTCGTTGAGGTACATGGCCAGCGGGTCGTTGAGCTTCTCGCCGAGCTTGAACGCCGTGGTGGGGGCCGTCGGGGAGATCAGCACGTCGGCCTTCGCGAACGCGGCGTCGAAGTCGCGCTGGATCAGCGTGCGCACCTTCTGGGCCGAGCCGTAGTAGGCGTCGTAGTAGCCGGCGCTCAGCGCGTAGGTGCCAAGGATGATGCGGCGCTTGACCTCGTCGCCGAAGCCGGCGGCGCGGGTGGCACCCATGACGCGTTCGATCGTCAGGGGACCCTCTTCGGGCAGGACCCGCAGGCCATACCGGACGCCGTCGAACTTGGCCAGGTTGGAGGACGCCTCGGACGGCATGATCAGGTAGTAGGCGCCGAGGGCGTACTTGAAGTTGGGGCAGGAGACCTCGACGATCTCGGCCCCGGCGCCCTTGAGCAGCTCGAGGGACTCGTTGAAACGGTTCTCGACGCCGGCCTGGTAGCCCTCGCCGTGGAGTGCCTTGATGATGCCGATCTTCATGCCGTCGACGTTGCCCGTCCGGGCGGCGGCCACGAGGTCTTCGAGCGGGTCCTGCAGCGAGGTGGAGTCGCGCGGGTCGTGCCCGCCGATGACCTGGTGCAGCAGGGCCGAGTCCAGCACCGTGCGGGAGACCGGGCCGATCTGGTCCAGTGAGGAGGCCATGGCGATGGCGCCGTAGCGGGAGACCCCGCCGTAGGTGGGCTTGACGCCGACGGTGCCGGTGACGGCGCCGGGCTGGCGGATGGAGCCGCCGGTGTCCGTGCCGAGGGCCAGCGGGGCTTCGAAGGCCGCAACGGCGGCCGCGGAGCCGCCACCGGAGCCGCCCGGGATGCGCTCCAGGTCCCACGGGTTGTGGGTGGGGCCGTAGGCGGAGTGCTCGGTGGAGGAGCCCATGGCGAATTCGTCCAGGTTGGTCTTGCCCAGGATCGGCATCTTGGCGGCGCGCAGGCGCTCCACCACGGTGGCGTCGTAGGGGCTGTGCCAGCCTTCGAGGATCTTTGAGCCGGCTGTGGTGGGCTGGCCGATGGTGACGATCAGGTCCTTGACGGCGATCGGCACGCCAGCGAGGACGTGCAGCTCTTCGGCGGCGGCGCCGCCGGCGGCACGGATGGCGTCCACCTCGGCGGCGACGGCGAGCGCCTCCTCCGTGTTGACGTGCAGGAAGGCGTTCACCTTGCCGTCGACGGCGGCGATGCGGTCCAGGTACGCCTGGGTGACCTCGACGGCGGTGACTTCGCCGGCGGCCAGCTTGTCTGCCAGCTGGGCAGCGGTGAAACGGATCAGTTCGGAGTTGTTTTCAGTCATGTACTTAGTCCTCATCCAGGATTGCCGGGACCTTGAAGCGGCCTTCGTACGCGTCGGGGGCGCCGGTGAGTGACTGCTCGGCGGTAAACGTGTGGCCCACGACGTCTTCGCGGAACACATTGGTCAGCGGGATGGGGTGGGAAGTGGCCGGGACGTCTTCACCGGCGGCTTCGCTGACGGACTTCACCGATTCAACGATGACGGCGAGTTCGCCGGCCATCCTGTCCAGCTCTTCAGCACTCATCTCGATGTGCGCGAGACGCGCGAGATGCGCGACGTCGTCGCGGTTGATCGCAGCCATGGATCTCCCCTGCAAGTTCGGATTATTTTCCGTCCCAGTCTACGTGGGTTGAAGGGCTGTTTCCGTCCGGGGAAGCTGGGCGACCAACTGCCTCCGGCTTTATCCACGCCCGGTGGTGGTAGCCTTCGGACCACGGCTGGGGTAGCCACACACAAGGATGGATACCCGCATGCGTCGATTCCCGGTCCTGCTCACCGTGCTGCTGCTGCTCGCCGGCCCGTTCCCGCCTCTGCTTTCGGGCGCGCAGGCAGCCGCGCCGCCGCAGTTCGCTGACGAGCTGGTGGCCAGCCTGCCGTCACCGACGGCCATCGGATTCATGCCCGACGGACGAATGCTCGTGACGACGCAGCCGGGACAACTGCGTGTCATCACCGGGGGCGTCCTGCGACCCACCCCTGCCCTGGACCTGAATGCGCGGATGTGCACGAACAGGGAGCGCGGTCTGCTCGGAATTGCGGCGGACCCCGACCCGGCGTCGAAGGCGATCTTTCTGTTCTACACGCCGCGCGGGTCCAGCACCGCGTGCCCCACCAACGCGGCGGCTGGTGCGAATCCCGCCGGTGCTCCCCGGAACCGGGTATCCCGCTTTGTCCTGAGGGACGACAACACCGTTGATCCGGCGAGCGAGACCATCCTGCTGGACGGCATCTATGCCCCGGAGGGTAACCACAACGCAGGAGACCTGCACGTCGGCAAGGACAACTTCCTCTACGTCAGCACCGGCGACGGCGGCTGTGACTACCGGGGACGGACAGGCTCCCCGGGCGGCAGCGGCTGCGCCGGCACCAATGACGCGAGCCGGGACCGGAACATCCTCAACGGCAAGATCCTCCGCATCACCCGCACCGGCGGCATTCCGGCCGACAACCCGTTCCAGGGGACGGGAACCGCCTCGTGCCGTACCGCCCCCGCGGCGGCGGGCACCACCTGCCGGGAAACCTTCGCCACCGGCCTGCGGAACCCTTTTCGTATGGCCTTCGACCCCAACGCCGCCGGCACATCCTTCCGGATCAACGACGTCGGGCAGGATGCCTGGGAGGAAATCAACCAGGGCGTCAAGGGTGCCGACTACGGCTGGAACGCCCGGGAAGGCCACTGCGCACGGACCGGCTCGGCGAGCAACTGCGGGCCCGCGAAGCCGGTGCAGTACACCGACCCGATCCACGACTACAGCCACGGCGGCGGCTGCAGTTCGATCACCGGCGGGGCCTACGTGCCCGACGGCGTCTGGCCCGCTGCCTACACCGGGGCCTACCTGTTCAGTGACTATGTCTGCGGCAAGATCTTCTTCCTCCGCAACGGCGTCCGCTCCGATTTCGTCACCGGCCTGGGGACCGGCAGCGCCGTTCACCTGGAATTCGGGCCCTACGCCAACACCCAGGCGTTGTACTACACCTCGTATGCGAACGGCGGCCAGATCCGGCGCATCTCCTACACCGGGACCGCGAACCGCGTCCCCACGGCCGCGCTCACGGCCACTCCAACGTCCGGCGCCGCCCCACTGGCCGTCACCCTTAGCGGCTCGGGGAGCAGGGACCCGGACGGCGACGCGTTGACCTATCTGTGGTCCTACGGTGACGGCACCGCGGCTGAGACGAGCAGCGCGTCAACCCGGACGCACAGCTACCGCTCCGGCAACTGGACCGCCACCCTGCGCGTTAGAGACACGGCGAACAATGTTTCGGCGCCGGTGACGGTTGCCATCAGCTCCGGCAACCATGCACCAACGGTGGCCATCTCCAGTCCCACGGTCGGCCAGCTGTTCACGGTGGGGACCACGTATGTCCTGCGCGGCTCGGCGACGGACGCCGAGGACGGCGCCCTGCCCGGCTCGGCCCTGAGCTGGCGGATCCTGCGTCGACACAACACGCACACCCATCCGTTCCTGGGCCCGGTCACGGGCAACAACATTTCCGTGCTTGCGCCCGGACCGGAGAACCTGGCGGCAGCCGCGAACAGTGATCTGCAGATCGAGCTGACGGCGACCGACTCCCGGGGCGTCAAGACGACCGTCACCCGGGTCTGTGCACCCCGCAAGATCAGCGTCACCCTTGCTACGGTGCCGGTTGGCAGGGCGGTAACGGTCGACGGCACCCGGATCACCGGTCCCACCACACTGACCTCCTGGGCCGGTTACGGACTCCAGGTTGCGGTCCCCGAGCAGGTGGACGCGCAGGGGCAGCGTTTTGGCTTCGGGTCCTGGTCCGACGACGGTGCCGCCGCGCATACCTTCACCCCGCTGCGGGCATCGACGCTCGCCGCTACCCTGCAGGCCCGCGGGCCGAGCGCTCCGGCCGGTGTCACCGCCGCCCAATCGGGTGCGGGCGCCGCGGCCATTAAGTGGAGTCCGCCCACGAGTACCGGCGGCTCGCCCATCACCGGCTACCGCGTGTCCCGGAACGGGACTGACAGCGCCGGGCTGGGCGCGTTCACCACCACCGTCGCCGCGACTGCCCGGTCCTTCACCATGACGCGGCTCGTCGTCGGGCAGACGTACACCCTCTCCGTCCAAGCCATCACCGCCGCCGGCACGAGCGCCGCCGTCGGCAGGGCGGTTACCGTCACCACCTGGAATCTGCCGGGCGCGCCGACGGCCGCTACCGCCGCCCAGCCGGGTCCCGGCGCAGCAACCATAAATTGGAGTCCGCCGACGTCGACCGGCGGGCCCCCTGCCACCGGGCACCGCGCGTCCCGGTACGGGACCGACAGCGCCGGGCTGGGCGCCTACACCACCGCGGTCGCCGCGGCGGCCCGGTCCTTCACCATGACGCGGCTCGTCGTCGGGCAGACGTACACCCTCTCCGTCCAAGCCATCACCGCCGCCGGCACCGGACCGGCGGTCAGCAGGACGGTGGCGGTCCGCTGAAGTTTCCCGTCGACCAGGCGGAACTGCTCCAGGACCCCCTGCCTGCAGGCGTTCCTGGGCGCCAAGGGCGTGGAAGCGGACGAGCTCGGCCCTGACCCTGCGGCTCGGCCGGGCCACCAACGCAAAACAGGCATCCTCCGCGTGCTCGCTCGATCCTCGCTGAGACGCACGCTTCCGGATGCCTGTTCCGCGTTGGCTGCTGCTAGCTGGGGCTCTTCTGCGCCACGAGTTCGATCTCGACCAGCATCTTCGGGTCGAGGAAGGGCAGGACGTGGACCAGGGCGAGCGTGGGGCGGATCTCGCCGAAGACCTCGCCGTGGGCGCGGCCGGCGTCCTCCCATTTGCTGATGTCCGTCAGGTACAGCTTGGACTGCACGACGTCGGCGTAGCCGAAGCCCGCGTCGGCGAGCACGGTGCCGAGCTTTTCGAGGATGTAGCGGGTCTGGGTGTAGAAGTCCTCGCCCACGACGCCGTCATCGCCGCTGGCGGCGGTGGCGGAGATGTAGAGGGTGTTGTCCACCTGGACTGCCCGGGAGTAGCCGATCTGCTGTTCCCAGGTGGAGCCGGTGCCGAAGGTTTTGCGCATGGTGTGCCTTTCGCAGTGGGCGCGGGGTCGGCACTACTTTAGGCGCGCCGGGAGTCCGGCGAAAAACCGGCGGCTTTATGTCGGGAGCCCGTTTGACAGGGCGGCCGCCCGGGTCAGGCGCTGATGTCCCCGTGTTTGCGGAAGGCGTTTCGGCGCGCATGCTTGTGGACCCGGCTGAGGGCCTCGATCTGTGCGTAGGCGTCGCCGGCCATGGAAGCGAAGGTGGCCGGGTCCAGCCCGAGATCGGGGGCCAGCTCCTCCAGGACCTGCCAGCCGCCAAGCTTGGCCATGACCGCGGCCCGCATCAGTTCTGCCTCCAGCACCATCGTCATCGGGGACCGGCGCACGATGCGGCCGTTGAACTTGAGGCGGCCGGCGCGTTCCACCAGCCAGGCGGCTGCCTGCCGGTGCGGGCGCTGCCGCACGCCGAGGTCCTCGATCAGGCCCTTCAGGAACTCCCGTTCCCGGCGGATTTCCGAGGCCACGTGGGCCAGTTCGGCCTCCACCGGGGTGTCCGCGTAGGCCTGGGCCATGCGCTCGATCCGGGAGACCCCCGCCGTGGCACCGGTCAGGTGGTCGGAGAGGTAGAGGCCAAGGAACTTGGCGTCGATGGACTCGGGGATGTGCGGTGCCATGGGTCCTCCAGCTTCGCTGTTGCCTGTGTCCTTGACCACACCCTACCCGAGCGGCGCAGGGGTGTTGAAGCCCGGCTAGACGTCCTGCCGGTAGACGAGCAGCTTGATGTCGGTGTCCGGGACCAGCCAGTCGCGCTCGGGCACCCGCTGGAATCCCGTCTTCCGGTACAGCCCGTGGGCGCTCTCCCAGGTCATGCCGGTGGTCAGTGCCACGCCCGTGGTCCCGGGCAGCGACTTGGCGTGCTCGATGATCGCCCGGACCATGGCTTTGCCGGCACCGCTGCGCTGGACGGCCGGATCCACTACGAGCATACGGAACTCCAGCTCATCGCTTTGGGCGATGTCCGCGTACGGCTCGCCCGCGACGGCCAGGGTGACGGAGCCGACGACCCGGCCCTCGCGTTCGGCCACCCAGACGGTGGCGTGCGCGGCCCGCCGGGCAACATCCTGGATCTGCCGCATGTAGGGGTGGTCGGCGCTCTCAAAGTAGCCCGCGGCGAGGTAGGCGTCCCGCGTGATGCGCGCGATGGCGTCGTAATCAGCGGGGACGGCGGGGCGAATGAGGATCTGCGGCTGCACCTGTCCATGCTACGGGCGGGTGCGGCAGGCGCCGCCCGAAAGGGCTGTTTCCGTGACTGAACTATCAACCTGGTGCCGGGGCAGTTTTCACGCCCCGGCGGGGTCAGAGCGGGAACTTGCCGGAGAGCTCCAGCAGGCCCGCGCAGGTCCAGGACGACAGTCGTTCATCGTCGCTGGGTCCGCCGGCCAGGGGGCTCCTCAGCCGCGGACGCCGCACCCAGCAGCCGGCCTCTTCGGCAATCAGGGCTCCGGCGGCGAAGTCGTGCTCGTTGAGCCCGCGTTCGCCGTAGGCATCGTGGGTGCCGTCCGCCACGAGGCACAGGTCCAGCGCCGCGGATCCGAGCCGGCGCACGTCGGCGAAGCCGTCCAGGAGGCTGGCCAGGCCGGCCGCCTGCTCAGCCCGGACGGCGGGATCGTAGCTGAAGCCGGTGGCCAGGATCTGCCCGGTGCGCCCGGGAACGGGACCGTTGAGTGGCGTCAGCTGGCCCTTCTCCGCGAGCCAGGCCCCGCCGCCGCGGGAGGCGAAGTAGCTCCGGCCCAAGGCCGGGGCGTTGACGACGCCGGCCAGCCAGACGCCGTCGGGGTCCGCGACGGCCACGGACGTGCCGTAGTAGACGATGTTGCGGATGAAGTTGGTGGTGCCGTCGAGGGGGTCGATGGACCAGCGGTAGCCGCTGGGCTCCTCCGGCAGCACGGTGCCGTTTTCCTCACCGGTGATGACGTCCCGTGGCCGCGCCGCGGCGATGACGTCCCGCACGGCGGTCTCCGCGGCCAGATCGAAGGCGGTCACCCAGTCCCCCGAATCGCCCTTGTTGCTGACCTCCAGCGCGGCCGCGTTGCGGGTGGCGAGGACCGCCGCGCCAGCCGCGGCCGCAGCCTGGGCCAGTTCCAGCAACGCGGCCACTTCCGCGGCGGCAGGATCGGCGCTCATTCGGCCGCCGCTTCCGGCCGATCATCCGCGCTGTCCTCAGCGGCATCTTCCTCACCGGCGCTGTCGGAGGGGCCGTTGGCGAGCAGGGCGCGGAAGCCGTCCTCGTCCAGGACCGGGAGGCCCAGCTGTTCGGCCTTGTCCAGCTTGGTGCCCGCGTTCTCGCCCGCCACCACGTAGCTGGTGTTCTTCGAGACCGAGCCGGCAGCCTTGCCGCCGCGGACCAGGATGGCCTCCTTGGCCTCGTCGCGGCTGAAGCCCTCCAGGCTTCCGGTGACCACGATCGTCAACCCTTCCAGCGTCCGCGGGGTGGACTCGTCGCGTTCGTCCTGCATCCGGACCCCGGACGCCGCCCAGCGGTCCACGATGTCGCGGTGCCAGTCCTCGGCGAACCATTCCTTCAGTGCCGCGGCAATGACCGGGCCGACGCCGTCCACGCTGGCCAGTTGGTCCTCGGAGGCCTGCCGGATGGCGTCCATGCTGCCGAAGGCCGTGGCCAGGGCGCGGGAGGCGCGCGGGCCGACGTGCCGGATGGACAACGCGACCAGGACCCGCCAGAGCGGCTGGGTCTTGGCCTTTTCCAGCTCCCGGAACAGCTTTTCGGTGGTGGCCGTCGGCTTCGAGGGGGTCTTCGCGGTGGCCTTGGTGAAGAAGTAGGGCACCAGTTCGTACTCGCCCGTGGCAACGCCCTTGGACCGCTTTTCGCGCCGTACCCGGACGTCGGCGAGGTCCTCCGGGGTGAGGTCGAAAAGCGTCGCCTCGGTGGTCAGCGGCGGCGTTTCCGGCTCGGCGGGCTGGGTCAGCGCGATGGCGGCCTCCCAGCCGAGGGCCTCGATGTCGAAGGCGCCGCGTCCGGCCAGGTGGAAGACGCGTTCGCGCAGTTGCGCCGGGCAGGAGCGGGAGTTGGGGCAGCGGATGTCCACGTCCCCCTCCTTCCCCGGCGCCAGGGGCGTGCCGCAGGCCGGGCATTCGCTCGGCATGACGAAGTCCCGGACCGGCGGATCCTGCTGCTCACGCAGGGCCAGCACCGGCCCGACGATCTCCGGGATGACGTCCCCGGCCTTGCGCAGCACCACGATGTCGCCGATCTTCACACCCTTGGCCTTGACGACTTCCTGGTTGTGCAGGGTGGCCATCTCCACCGTGGAGCCTGCGACCTTGACCGGTTCCATCACGCCGTAGGGGGTGACGCGGCCGGTGCGGCCCACGTTGACCGCAATGTCCAGCAGCTTGGTGTGGACTTCCTCCGGCGGGTATTTGTAGGCCACGGCCCAGCGCGGCACCCGGGTGGTGTGGCCGAGCGCCCGCTGCGTGGCGAAGTCGTCCACCTTGACCACGATGCCGTCAATCTCGTGCGTGAGGCTGTGCCGCTTGTCGCCGTAACGCTTGATGAAGGCCAGGACCTCCTGCAGCCCGTCCAGGACCTCGACGTACGGGCTGGTGGGAAGTCCCCAGACGGCGAGCTGCCGGTAGGTCTCCGACTGGCTGGCCGTCTCAAGCCCCTCGCGGGCGCCGATGCCATGCACGTACATCCGCAACGGACGCTTCGCGGTTTCCGCCGGGTCCTTCTGGCGCAGCGAGCCGGCGGCCGCGTTGCGCGGGTTGGCCAGCGGCGCCTTGCCCGCCTTGATGAGGGCCTCGTTGAACTCGGCAAAGGCCTGGGAGGGAATGAAGACCTCTCCCCGAACTTCCATCTCGGCCGGGAAGTTCTCGCCGCGCAGCTGCTGCGGGATCTCCTTGATGGTCAGGACGTTGTGCGTGATGTCCTCCCCCGTGGTCCCGTCGCCGCGCGTGGCAGCGCGGACCAGCACGCCGTCGCGGTAGAGCAGGTTGACGGCCAGGCCATCGATTTTGAGTTCGGTCAGCCACGACGGCGCCGGCGTGCCGTTGCCGAGCTTGGCGATGCCGGCTTCCGCCTTGGCGATCCACGCCTCCACCTCCTCGAGCGAGAAGACATCCTCCAGGCTGTACATGCGCTGCAGGTGTTCGACGGCGGCAAACGCCGCGGACACCTCGCCGCCCACCTCCTGGGTGGGGGAATCGTTGGAGACGAGTGCGGGGTGCATGGCCTCCAGCGTCTCCAGGCGCCGGTAGAGTTCGTCGAACTCGACGTCGGAAATGATCGGAGCGTCTTCTTGGTAGTACGCGAAGCGGTGCTTGCGGACCTGTTCAACGAGGTCCTCGTACTCTTCGCGCACATCCCCGGAGGGGACAACCTCCCCGGTCGGCTTGGCCGTCTCAGTGTCTGCTGCAGTTTTCCCTGTGCTCACAGACCTATCCTGCCTTAGATCTGCGGCAATGTCCGGTCAGGCCGTGCTCTCCGCGTGGACCACGATCACGGTGACGTTGTCCCGGCCGCCGCTGCGCAGGGCGGCCTGGATCAGCTCGTCCACGGCCCTCTGGGGATCGGCCTCGGAGGCCAGGATGTCGGCAATGTGCTCATCGCTGAGCTCCCCGTTCAGCCCGTCGGAGCACACCAGCATCCGGTCGCCCGCTTCGATGGGCAGGAGCCAGAAGTCGGCTTCGGCCTCGTCCCCGGTGCCGAGGGCGCGGGTCACCACATGCCGGCGCGGATGAACCGCCGCCTGGGCCGAGGTGATCTGGCCGGCGTCCACAAGTTCCTGCACCGCAGAGTGGTCCACGCTGACCTGGCTGAAACCGCCCCGGCTGAGGCGGTAGGTGCGCGAATCGCCGATGTTCAGGACCAGCCAGTACAGGACCCCCAGCTTCTCCACCACGACCACGCCGGAGAGCGTCGTCCCGGCCCGGGACCCGGTAGCTTCCCGGATGCCCGCGTCGGCCGCGTACAGGGATTCCTGCAGGATGCTGGCGGTGGCGCTCCGCTCCCCCGGGGCCAACTCGGGGACAGCGGCGAGCGTGCGCACACAGACACCGCTGGCAACCTCGCCTGCCTCGTGGCCGCCCATGCCGTCGGCCACGGCGAAGACGGGGTCCGCCGCGATGAATGCATCCTCGTTCATTTCACGGTGAAGGCCCCGGTCCGTGCCGTAGCCGCAGCGTAGAGCCAAAGCGGGCTTCCGTTGCTCAGCGGGGGTGGCGGCGTCTGGCTGTGAATTCATGAAAGTCCTTGATGGAGGTAACACGCGCGGGAGGAGTCGGTGGTCACGAGACCCTGCGGGACCGTTACCGCCGGTCCGACTATCGCATACCGGCCATAAATCTGAGAAGACCGCCGACCACGCCCGCGGTCCGGAGTCCGCTGCGGCGTCCCGTCAGTCCAGGATCAGGCCGCGGCCGCTTCCGGGCAGGAGCTGTACCGGCTGGATTTCACCGAAACCGCGCACGTCCTCGGCAGGGCGCGGCACCAGGACGAAGCGCTCGTCGTTTTCCAGGGCGGCGGCGGTCATCGAGTCCACCAGCACCGTGCCGGGGTCCGCGAGCGCGGTGAGCCGTGCGGCCAGGTTCACCGTGGGCCCGTAGATGTCACCCAGGCGGGAGAGGATGCGTCCCCAGACCATGGCGACCCTGGCTTCGGGCAGGATCTCGTCCTCCGTGAAGGCCCGGGCCAGCGCGAGGGAGATCTCGGCCCCGGCCGCGGGGGTCTCCGCAATGTAGAGGACTTCGTCGCCGACAGTCTTCACCAGCCGGCCGCCGCCGACCGAGATGATCTCGGCGCACTTGTTCTCGAAGCGCTGCACGAGCTGGGCTAGCGTCTTCTCGTTCATGCGCCGGGACAGGCTCGTGTAGGAGACCAGGTCCGCGAAGCCGACGGCGCGTGCGAGCGGCAGCGGCGCGTCGTCTTCGTCCCCCTCGCGGCCTTCCTCACTCGACTGGAGGCCGGCCTCGGCGCGCACGGCCAGTCGCTGGACGGCGGCGTTGAGCTGGCGGCGCCAGGAATAGACCAGGATCTCCTCGAGCGGTTCCACGAGCGACGGCAGTTCGCTGACCAGGCGCTTGCGGGCCACGGCATCGGTGAGGCCCTGATTCTGGACCATGTCCTCGACGAGTGCTTCGATCTGCCATACCACCATCCGGTCCGTCATCTGGCCGATGGCACGGGTGATGGAAATGGCCGCTTCCTCGGTCAGCTTGCCGGTGCGGACCAGGTCCACGATGGTGGACAGCGCCTCCTGGTCGCGTTCGGTGAAGGCGACGTCTTCATCGCCCAGGTTCGCGAAGCCCAGTGCCCGCCAGAGCTTGCGGGCGGACAGGAGCGAGAGTCCCGCGCCGGCGGCTACCTCACGGCGGCGGAGCTTGCGCTCCCCGCCCAGCAGCCGGGTCTCGAGGGCCTTGGCGGCGAGCCGTTCGGCGGAGACGGTACCGGTGGGCGGGGTGGCGGCGTCGGCGGCGCGGGCCTCGGCGGCGCGGGCCTCGGCGCTGGGCC
>JAODMV010000396.1 GCA_025464875.1 Arthrobacter sp.
CCTGGACTGAGTCCGACGTGCCGCTGCTGGACGAAGCCGCCGAGCTGCTCGGCGAGCTTGACCCTGCGGCGGGCCGGGGACTCGCCCAGCAGGAAAACGACCGCGCCCGCGACCTGGCCAATGCCAAGCAGACGCTGGTCAACATGGAAACCGCCGGCGTGGACGTCCTCGTCTCCGCGGAGGACCTCGTGGACCAGAACCAGGAACGCGAGGCCCGGCTGAGCGCCGCCGAGCGCGCGACGACCGACCGCACCTGGGCCTTCGGGCACATCGTGGTGGATGAGGCACAGGAACTGTCGCCGATGCAATGGCGCCTCCTCGTCCGCCGCTGCCCGCTGAAGTCGTTCACGATCGTGGGCGACATCGCCCAGACCAGTTCCGTCGCCGGAGCCAATTCCTGGCAGGGCGCCCTGGCCCCGATGTTCGGGGACCGCTGGCAGCTGGAGGAACTGACCGTCAACTACCGCACCCCCTCCCAGATCGCCGAAGCGGCAGCGCGGATGGCCAACGCGGCCGGACTCGTTGTCTCGGCCCCCAAGGCCGTCAGGGAAGGGCGCTGGGACCCGATCATCGACCGCGTCGCAGCGGGCCAGATCGTGAGCAAGCTCGTTGAGGTACTTCCGGAGGAGTTGGGCGCCATTGAGGGCGGCCTGCTGGCCGTGATTGCCGACGGCCCGCTCCTGCCGGAGGCCACTGCGGCGCTGCGGGCCGTGTACGGGCGCCGCGTCGGAACCGGCGCGGGCAGCTACGTGCAGGACATCGTGGTGATCAGCCCCCGTGAAGCGAAGGGCCTGGAGTTCGACGCCGTCGTGGTCCTGGAACCGAGTGCGATGCTCAACCATGAGCATGGCCGCGTCGGTGACCTGTATGTGGCGATGACCAGGCCCACGCAGCGGCTGCGGCTCATCGCCGCCGCCGGCGTGCCCGCCGGCATCGAAGACTGAGCCGGGGCGTCGCCCGCACTGTGCGGGCCTCCCGATCCTGCTAACTTAGATTCCGTGTCCCAGCTAAATGATCTCGATTCCCAGCAGAACGACCCAAGCTTCGCCAACATCTGGCAGGAGCTGAAATGGCGCGGCCTAGTCCACGTCTCCACCGATGAGGCGGAGCTGGAAAAGCTGCTCGCCGGGGACCCGATCACCTATTACTGCGGGTTCGACCCCACCGCGCCGAGCCTGCACCTGGGCAACCTCGTGCAGCTGCTGCTGATGCGTCGGATCCAGCTGGCCGGCCACAGGCCCTTGGGCCTCGTAGGTGGTTCAACCGGCCTGATCGGTGACCCGCGCCCGACGGCGGAGCGCACCCTCAACACCAAGGACACCGTTTCGGAGTGGGTCGGGTACCTGCAGGCCCAGGTGCGCCGCTTCCTGAGCTTCGAGGGCGGCAACGCTGCCCGGATGGTCAACAACCTGGACTGGACGGCGCCGCTGAGCGCCATCGATTTCCTGCGCGAGATCGGCAAGCACTTCCGTGTCGGCACCATGTTGCGCAAGGATGCCGTGGCGTCCCGCTTGGGCTCCGACGAAGGCATCAGCTACACGGAATTCAGCTACCAGATCCTGCAGGGCATGGACTACCTCCAGCTGTTCCGCGACTACGGCTGCGTGCTGCAGACCGGCGGCTCCGACCAGTGGGGCAACCTGACCAGCGGCACCGAACTCATCCGCAAGGTTGAGGGCAAGCACGTCCACGCCCTCGGCACGCCCCTCATCACCAACTCCGACGGCACCAAGTTCGGCAAGAGCGAAGGCAACGCGATCTGGCTGGATCCAGAGATGTGCAGCCCCTACGCCTTCTACCAGTTCTGGCTCAACACGGCGGATGCCGACGTGTCCGCACGCCTGAAGGTGTTCACCTTCCTGAGCCGGGCGGAGATCGAAGCCCTCGAGGTGTCCGTCGCCGAGCGGCCGTTCGCCCGCGAAGGCCAGCGGAAACTGGCCTATGAAGTGACCTCGCTCGTCCACGGCGTGGACGCCACGGAGAAAGTCATCGCCGCATCGGCGGCACTGTTCGGCAACGGTGACCTCAGCGTGCTGGATGAGGCCACCCTGCAGGCCGCGACCTCGGAACTGCCCTCCGCCAGGGTCGACGTCGGCGGCCTGGGGATCATCGAACTGCTGGTGGCGGCCGGCTTGTCGGAGAGCAAATCGGCTGCCCGGCGCACGGTGGGTGAGGGCGGGGCCTACGTGAACAACGCGAAGATCTCGGATCCCGATGCGGTCATTGCCCCCAGCGAGCTGCTCCACGGACGGTACCTGCTGCTGCGACGTGGAAAAAAGAATCTGGCAACCGTGGAAGTCTCCGCGTTGTAGAAGCCATGCCCACGCTCCTCCCCGGACCGGTTTGCACTGCGGGGGAGGAGCGTGTAGTGTCTTCTGAGTCGCCGCCGCTGAGTGGTGACCACCCCCCAACAAAACAGAAGCAATGATTCAAGCGCAAGGCGCAGAAATGAAATGCTTCGTATTTTGCTGGGCGGATTCACTCTGCAAAGTGAATTCCGGGAGAATATCCCGGATTTGCAAAGTGGAAATGAATGAAATAAGCTGTAAACATCGCAGCGAAGGAAAGCGAAACAAAAGAATTCACTGATAATGAATTGTTTCGGGAGTATTCGCATGTGTCTGTTGTTTGAGAACTCAATAGTGTGCCAAGTTTGTTGATACCAATTTATTGTATTGAATTGGTTGAATTTGCCAGGCCCTGCCACCCCGTGGTGTGGTCTGGTGTTTTTAGCTGGTTTCAAATTTTGTGCAGCCATTTTCTCCCGTTTTCCCGGGGGTGTTGGTTGTGTCTGTTTTACTTCAACGGAGAGTTTGATCCTGGCTCAGGATGAACGCTGGCGGCGTGCTTAACACATGCAAGTCGAACGATGAACCCCAGCTTGCTGGGGGGATTAGTGGCGAACGGGTGAGTAACACGTGAGTAACCTGCCCTTAACTCTGGGATAAGCCTGGGAAACTGGG
>JAODMV010000001.1 GCA_025464875.1 Arthrobacter sp.
CAAACGCAGGGCGTCCTCAATACGGACAACTCCTACTTGCTCGCCTGCAGGGCCGACCAGCCGCACCTCGGGGACGCGGATACGCTCATTGATTCTTGGCTCGCTAATGTTAAAGCTCCTGTGTTCGAGAGGGGTATTTCACCGGCAAAAAGAGAAGGCCCCCAATTGCCGGAGCAATCGAAGGCCTCGAAGATCGGAGCTGCCTGCCTCGGTGAGGCGGCATGCATCCCCCGCCGGCTGAAGCCCGAGGAGAATGCCCGACCAGGTACCCGGCAACCTTGCTTCTCGAAAGAAGCTTCGCGGCTGACGCGGGTGGGAGAGAACTCCGCTTGCAAACTGAAAACCAATCTTACAGAAAAAATCCCGTCCGAGGCACCTACGTGACGAAGCACCAAGGGCCGGAGGGGTTTCACGGTAAAATAACGACATTCAGTCGGTCTATGACAAGCTTACAGCATGAGCACTTCAGACAGTAATTCACACGTTTTCGAGCCCGCCACTGCCGAGCGCGACGTCGCCCAGCAGATTCGCGACATCTCCGAGGTCCCCGCGATCGAGGTCATCACCACCGCCGCCGTGCACCTGATGAGCGCCGCAGCCGTGAAGCTCGGCCTCGCGGCCGAGGAGAACGCAGAGGAGCTCAAGGACCTGGATGAGGCGCGCAAGCTGATCACCGCCCTTGCCGGCCTGGTCACCGCGGCGGCGCCCGAGATCGGGTCACAGCACGCCGGACCCTTGCGCGACGGCCTCCGCTCCCTGCAGCTGGCCTTCCGCGAGGAATCCATCATCCCGGACGCGCCGGGCAAGGGACCGGGCGAGAAGTACACCGGCGCGGTCAACTAGGGGCGCGGTTCATCAGGGAGCAGGCACCCTACGAAAAAACAGCGGCGGGCGGACCATAACGGTCCGCCCGCCGCTGTCGTTAAGCCCGCCGGCGTTACATTGTCGCTAGGTTGACCGGGGTGCGGCGGCAAGCCGCCGGCGCCGCCGGTACTGCAGCCCCAGGCCGGCGAGGCACAGGACGACGCCGGCCACCCCAACGGAGACGAAACCGGCCCAGGGCCCCACGCCGTCGATGAAGAGCCCGGCGAGGGGTGCGCCCAGCGCCACGCCGCCGGTGAGGGCCGAGCCGTACCAGCCCATCGCCTCGCCACGGCGGCTCTCCTCGACCAAGTCCGCCACCTTCTCCGAGGCGGCCGACAGCACGGGGGCGCACAGCAAGCCCGGCAGGAGCGAGAGCAGGCTCAGGGTCCACGTGTCGGTCGCGAACGCCATCGGCACGGTGAGGGCGGACATGCCCAGCAGCAGCAGGATCGGCGAGACGGGGCGCTGCATGGCGCCGTAGAGGAGACCGCCCACCACCGATGCCGCACACCAGCAGAGGAAGACGAGGCCGATCTCCGCCTGGCGGCCGCCGGTCTCGAGGGCGGCCACGATTCCCACATCGGTGCCGCTGAGGACCATGCCGGCGCCGGCCGCCGCCGCGAAGACGGCGGCGACGGCGGCGGTGAACCAGCTGAAGTTGTGGATGACCTTGTGCCGCAGCCCGGAGCGCCGCTGCCGCCGTCGCTCGGAGGCGGCGGCCAGCGGGGCCAGTTCGGCCGCGGCTTCCTGCAGGTGGGCCGGCGCGGCGGCGACGATGGCCGCCTCGGCCCCTTCCTGCTGGTCGGCTTCGAAGCCGGAATCGGGCACTGCCCTGCGGGTCGGCGGGTTGAACCACATGAGGAAGAGCCCGGACACCGAGGTGGCCACGCCGATCACGGTGAGGCCGAGGACGGAGAACCCGGCCGTCGCGACGAGGGCGCCGGCGGCGGGCCCGATCATGAAGACCAGTTCGGTGGAGACGGCGTCGAGGGCGAAGGCGGTGCGCCGCTGCTCCCCGGAGGCCAGGACTCCCAGTGACTGGCGCACCACGCTGAAGATGGGCAGCGTCAGCAGCCCGCCGACGAAGACCAGCGGCAGCAGCAGCTGGTAGCTCACATGCGGCACGATCGACCAGATGACGGTCTCAGCAATGACGGACGGGATGAGGGCCTTGCGCAGGCCCACCGTGTCCACCCGCCTTCCGCGCCAGGGGGCGCCGACGGCGATGCCGATGGTCATGACGGCTGCCGCGGCACCGGCGGCGGCGTAGCCCCGGTCCAGGGTCAGGACGATGTGCAGCGTGAGCAGCACGCCGGCCGCCGAGTGCGGGATGCGGGCGATCATTCCCACCAGCAGGAGCCGCCGGATGGGCGGGACGGCCAGCAGCTCGCGGTAAAGCGCGAAGTTCACGGACCACATCCTTCTGGTACTGCCCGGCAGCACGGGAAGTCGCCCGCTGTCGCTAAGCTATGGCGCTGCTCGCTGCAGCTTGACCTCGATCGAGTCAACCCGCTCGGCAAACATTTCATTCCGGGCCCAGGCGTCGTTGAGGCCGGCCACGATGGACTGCACGCCGGCGGCGTCGAGTCCGTCCTCCAGGTACAGGAGCACCCGAAGCTCCGGGCCGGCGCCTCCGCCGGGCACGTGCCTTCCGTCCGCTGCAAGCGAGGCAACGCCGCCGCCTGGCCGGATTTCCACACGCCGAACCGCCGGAAAGTCACTGGCGGCCGCCCCGAGGGACCGGGCCAGCTCGGGATCATCGTAGGACGGCGTCCAGGGCCGCTGCTGGGCGAGGGCCCACACGGCGGGCCGGCGCACCACGAAGGTGAGTTCCGAGCCGGGGTCCAGCACCAGCAGCTCGGCGCCTTCGGCGACGGCGGACAGGGCCGCGCGGGCCGCGTAGACGGCCACCGGGCGGGCCTCGGGGTGCCAGGCCTCCAGCGACCCGGCGGAGGTGAACACGGGCATGGCGGTCCGGCCGTCCGGAGCCTTGAGGGTCACGAGCGCCATGTCGGCCTGCTTGTCTGCATGCAGTCCCCCCGCACCCTCGCCTTCCTCGGCGAGCTGGGCGAGGATGGGCACGAAGACCCGAGCGGTGGCCAGCGAGGCCACCACTGCCGCTTCACCGCCCTCGCCGCTGGCGAGGGCGGTCAGGGCCGTAAGGTAGCCGGCGTCGGCCGTGCCGTCGTCGTCCTCGAAACTATGGACCTTGGCGTCGTCCCCGCTCAGGCTGCGCCCGGCCCAGGGCTGGCCGGCCGAGTCGCTCGCACCGCCCGCGCCTGCCAGGGCGGCCGCGATGTGTCCGGGCAGCTGCCGTGCCGGCTCGGCCGGGTCACCTGCCGCCCCGTTCCTGCCTGCCGGCTGGTGTTCCATGGCCGCGGGCCGCTTAGCGGCGGCCGGCGACGTCGAGGGCTTCGGGCAGCGTGAACTTGCCGGCATAGAGTGCCTTGCCGACAATCGCGCCCTCGACGCCCAGCGGCACGAGGGAGCGCAGGACCTTGAGGTCCTCCAGGCTGGAGATCCCGCCGGAGGCGACGACCGGCTTGCCGGTCTTTTCCACCATCTGGCGCAGCAGTTCAACGTTCGGGCCCGGGAGGGTGCCGTACTGGGTTACCTCGGTGCCGACGTAGCGGGCGCAGCCGGCCTCTTCGAGGCGGCCCAGGACCTCCCAGAGGTCCCCGCCTTCCTTGGTCCAGCCCCGGCCCGCGAGGGTCGTGCCGCGGACGTCCAGGCCGACGGCGATCCGGTCGCCGAAGCGTTCGATGGCGCGGCGGGTCCACTCCGGGTTTTCCAGCGCCGCCGTGCCCAGGTTCACCCGGTCGACGCCGAGGTCCAGGGCCTTCTCCAGGGTCTCGTCGTCGCGGAGGCCGCCGGAGAGCTCCACCTTGATGTCGAGGCGGCCCACCACTTCGCGCAGCAGCTCGGCGTTCGAGCCCCGGCCGAACGCGGCGTCGAGGTCCACCAGGTGGACCCACTCGGCCCCCTGCTGCTGCCAGTTGAGCGCGGCTTCCAGCGGGGTGCCGTAGCTCGTCTCGCTGCCGGCCTCGCCCTGCACGAGGCGGACGGCCTGGCCGTTCACGACGTCGACGGCGGGCAGCAGTTCGAGTACGGACAGCGGGGTTTCGGTGGTCATCGTGGGATCCTCAGCTTCGGTGGGGCGGCGGTAGGTCGGGGTCGCGGCGGGGCTAGGTGCCCGGCAGCGTCAGGAGATAGGCGGCCAGCAGCGACAGCCCGGCCAGGATGTAGAACACGATCGGGACCCAGCGCGGGCTTTTCTGCTGCCGGAAGGACAGCGCCCCGCCGACCAGCAGGCCGGCGAGGCCCATCAACACAATCGACCACATCTAGGCGGTCTGTTCCGGCGTGGCTGCGTCGGTGGTGTCGGCGGCGGCGGTGGTGGCGGCGTCGGTGGTGTCGGCGGCGGTGGTGTCGGCGGCGGTTTGGGATCCGCGGCGCAGGCTGTCCACCCAGTTGCGCAGCAGGCGCGCCCCGGCGTCGCCGGACTTCTCCGGGTGGAACTGGGTGGCGCACAGCGGGCCGTTTTCGACGGCCGCGATGAAGGGTGCTCCGTGCTCCGACCAGGTGACGAGCGGCGCCGCCATCCGCGGCGCGATGACATCGAAGTCCCAGCTCTGGACGCCGTAGGAGTGCACGAAGTAAAAGCGCTCGTCTTCGACCCCGGCGAACAGCTGGGATCCTTCCGGGACGCTGACGGTGTTCCAGCCCATGTGCGGAACGACATCGGCGGGCAGCGCCTCGACCTTGCCGGGCCACTCCCCCATGCCCTCGGCTTCGGTGCCGTGTTCCACCCCGGCCTCGAACAGGATCTGCAGTCCGACGCAGATCGCGAGTACCGGCCGGCCGCCGGCGACGCGGCGCCCGATCATGCGGACGGCGTCGACGGCTTTGAGCTCACGCATGACGGTCTCGAAGGCGCCGACGCCGGGGACCACGAGGCCGTCGGCGTTGAGCACGTCCTCCGGCTTGGAGCTGAGGATGACCTCGGCGCCGGCCCGTTCCAGCGCGCGGACGGCGGAGCGGATGTTGCCGGAGCCGTAGTCCAGCACGGTGACGGTGGGCTTGCCCTCCGGGGAGGCCGGTTTCCTGCCGCCCTCGGGGTCGATGATGGCCCCGTCCTTGAGCACTTTGCCGGTCACAGTGCCCCCTTCGTGGACGGGATGCCCTCCACGCGGGGATCCGGCTCCACGGCCGCACGCAGGGCGCGGGCGAAGGCCTTGAACTGGGCCTCCACGATGTGGTGGGGGTCCCGGCCGGCGGTGACGTTCATGTGCAGGCAGATCCCTGCGTGCAGGGTGATGGCCTCGAATACGTGCCGGGTCAGGGAACCGGTGAAGTGGCCGCCGATCAGGTGGTATTCCTGGCCCGCCGGTTCTCCGCCGTGCACCAGGTACGGCCGCCCCGAGACGTCGACGACGGCGTGGGCTAGGGCTTCATCCAGCGGCACCGTCGCTTCGCCGAACCGCCGGATTCCGGCCTTGTTGCCGAGGGCGGTGCGCAGGACCTCGCCGAAGGTGATGGCGACATCCTCCACGGTGTGGTGGACATCGATGTGCGTATCGCCGGAGGCCTTGACCGTCATGTCGATCAGGGAGTGCTTGCACAGTGCCGTCAGCATGTGGTCGTAGAACGGCACCGAGGTGCTGATGTCCGAGACGCCGGTACCGTCCAGATTGATCTCGACCAGAACGGATGACTCGCTGGTGGTCCGTTCCAGGCGTGCGGTCCGGGCCTCGGCAACGATGGATCCGGTGGGGCTCATGTTTGTGTGTCCTTTGGAAGAAGGCATGGGGCTGGGCAGTCTCGCTCTGGCTTTAAGTCTAGGCCTGCAGCGTTGCCTGTCGGGTCAGGATCCGTTCGAGGGCCTCGAGGAAGGCTGTGGTTTCCGTCTCAGTGCCGGCTGTCACCCGCAGGTGGCCCGGGATGCCGACGTCGCGGATGAGCACTCCGACGTCCAGCAGCCCCTGCCAGACCTCGTGCGGGTTCTCGAGGCCGCCAAAGAAGACGAAATTCGAATCCGATGCCGCCGGCGTCAGTCCCATCCGCTCGAGTTCGGAAACGATCCGGTCCCGCTGGCGCTTGATGTCCTCGACGTCGGCCATGAGCGCCTCGCGGTGCCGCAGGGCGGCCAGGGCGGTCGCCTGGGTGACGGCTGAGAGGTGGTAGGGCAGACGGACCAGACGCAGGGCGTCGGCAACCTCCGGCGCCGCGGCCATGTAGCCCAGCCGCGCGCCGGCCAGGGCGAAGGCCTTGCTCATGGTGCGCGAGACGATGAGCCGTTCCCGGCCCGGCAGCAGCGTCAGGGCGCTTGGCGTCCCGTCGTGGGCGAACTCGTGGTAGGCCTCGTCCACGATCACGATGGTCTGGCTGGCAGCCCCCGCCTCGTAGACAGCCTCCACGACATCCAGGCCCAGGCCGGTGCCCGTGGGGTTGTTCGGCGAGCACAGGAAGACGATGTTCGGCTGCAGCTCGCGGACCTGCCGCGCTGCCGATTCCGCGCTGAGGCCGTAGTCCCCGGCGCGTACGCCCACGATGTATTCGGTGTCCGTTCCTGCGGCCAGCAGGGGGTACATCGAGTAGGTGGGAGGGAAGCCGAGGGCGGTGCGACCCGGACCGCCGAAGGCCTGGAGAATCTGCTGGAGCACCTCATTGGAGCCGTTGGCGGCCCAGATGTTTTCGGCGCCGAGCCCGTGGCCAAGATACTCGGCCATGGCTTCACGCAGTTCAGTAAACTCGCGGTCCGGATACCGGTTCAGTCCGGTCGCGGCGGCCGCGACGGCCTCGGTGATCGCCGCGCGGACGTCGGCCGGAACGCCATGGGTGTTCTCGTTGACGTTGAGCAGGATGGGGACGTCGAGCTGGGGCGCACCGTACGGGCGCAGCCCTCGCAGATTGGTCCGGAGGGGCAGTCGATTGAGGCGCTCTAGCTGATCAGTCACCTCAACAGTTTAAGTGAGACGGCGCCATGCCCCGAAACTGTGACTGCCGCGGCCAGTGCCGGGGACGCCGTGCGGGACTCCTTGGGCTGGACTATTCGGACGGAATGAAGAGTTCCTGGCCCGGCAACACGCGCGCGGCGTCCAGGTTGTTGAGCTGGACGATGTCGGCGATGACGTCGCGGGGGTCGCGCTCAGGTGCCACCGTTCCGGCAATGGTCCACAGGGACTCGCCGGGCTGGACGGTGACGGACACGGTCGGGGTCAGCGACAGTTCGGAGGCGGACTCCGCGGCCTTGGCGGGCGCGTTGACGAATCCGCTGAGCGAGAGGATCAGCGCGGCCAGAAGAATCAGCGGCACGCCGAAGAAGACGAACTTGCCCCGCCGGGTCAGCCGCAGCGGCGGCTGCTTGGCACGGGCGGCGGCGCTGGGCACAGCCCGGGCGTGGTCGCCCAGGGGGCTGCCCTGCGCCGACGAGTCGTACCGGCCGAATGTGTCGTGAAACTCGCTTGCTGCTGACATGAACTGAGCCCTCCTGGACCTTAGTGTGCCGCCCGGCGTACTCCACGTACTTGCCGCCAACCGGCCTAGCCTTCGAACATAGAACCGAACGTCGCGCGGTGTTCGAACAAGCAAAACTCGAACACATGTTCGAACTTCGCTTGTTCTGTTTTAGCACCTATTGACGAACATTGTCGAGACTCGCTAGAACAAATGTTTGAAAAAGCTCTGCGGCTGGCCTACGTTTGAGGAACAGAACAACCACTTCTGCAGTTGATCAGCAGGGTCTGACTTTTCAGGCCGAACGTTCCCGGATGCCAGCCACGGCGGCCGGGCGGATTGGAAAGGCGTTGGCGAACATGGCAGCACAAGCCACCGGCGGCCGGGCCGCGCAGCGGAGCCCTCAGCCCGCCCGGGCCCCCAAGAGCCTCACCGTCCGCCAAAAGAAAATCCTGGAAACCATCCAGCGCTCCGTGACGGACAACGGCTACCCGCCGTCCATGCGTGAGATCGGCGACACCGTAGGGCTTGCCAGCCTGTCCAGCGTCACCCACCAGCTCTCACAGCTTGAGAAGCTCGGCTACCTCCGGCGCGACCCCAAGCGGCCGCGTGCCATGGAAGTCCTCATGCCGCTGACCCTCGATGAGGGAACCACCAAGATTTCGGGAGTGGAAAAATCCAGCGGCCTGCGGGCCGTCGGAGGGCTGGCCGTCGCGGAGCTGGCCAGCGCCACGGACACCGCCATGGTGCCCCTGGTCGGCCGTATCGCGGCCGGCGGGCCCATCCTGGCCGACCAGGTGGTCGAAGACGTTATGCCGCTGCCGCGCCAGCTCGTGGGCCACGGCGAACTCTTCATGCTGAAGGTGTCCGGAGATTCCATGATCGATGCGGCGATCTGCGACGGCGACTGGGTCGTCGTGCGTCGGCAGGGCGACGCCGTCAACGGCGAGATCGTAGCCGCCCTGCTGGATGACGAAGCGACGGTCAAGACGTTCCGCCAGCGCGACGGACACACCTGGCTCCTGCCGCAGAACACCCAGTACGAGCCCATCCTCGGCGACCACGCCGTCATCATGGGCAAGGTCGTCTCGGTCCTGCGCTCCCTCTAGGCTTCCTTGGCGAGCCGTTCCAGGGCACCGAGGGCGACGGCCGGATCAGTGGTCGGCCAGAACGGCGGCAGCGCGGCGCGCAGGAAGCCCCCGTAGCGTTCCGTGGAGAGCCGCGAATCCAGCACCGCGACGACGCCTTTGTCGGCCGTCGAACGGATCAGGCGGCCGGCCCCCTGGGCGAGGCGGATCGCGGCGTGGGTCGCCGAGACGGACATGAAACCGTTGCCGCCGGACTGGGCGACCGCCCGGGAGCGCGCCGTCATCAGCGGGTCGTCCGGCCGCGGGAACGGAATCCGGTCAATGACAACCAGCCGGCAGGAGACCCCGGGGACGTCGACGCCCTGCCAGAGGGACATGGTGCCGAAGAGGCAGGTGTCGGGTTCATCGGCGAACTGCCGTACGAGCGCCGTCATGGTCGAATCGCCCTGGCACAGGATGCTCACGTCCAGCCGCGGCCGCATGGCTTCGGCCGCGTCCTCGGCTGCCCGCCGGGAGGAGAAGAGGCACAGCGCCCCGCCGCCGGAGGCCCGGATCAGCCGCTCAAGCTCGTCGAGGGCTTCCGGGGAAGTTCCGCGCCCGGGCTTGGGCAGGTGCTTGGCGACGTAAAGGATGCCCTGCTTCGGATAGTCGAAGGGTGAGCCGACGTCGACGCCGGTCCAGCTGGGAGCGCCGCTGCCGACCAGGCCGAGGCCGCCGGCCGCGGGCTCGAAGGCGGAGCCGATCGCCAGCGTGGCCGAGGTCAGGATGACGGTGTGGTCCGCGAAGAGGCCCTCGCGCAGCCGCCCGGCCACGCTCAGCGGCGCCACGTTGATCAGCGCCGGAGCCGCCTCGTCCGGCTGGGAGTAGCCCTGTTGCGGGTCGAAGGTGCTGTTGCGGGAGAACCACACCACCTCGCGGTTTTCGCGGGCCGCCAGGAGGCGTTCGCACAGTTCCAGGATCACCATCAGCCGCGACCGCGCGAGCTGGCGCCCGCCGTCGGCCGTGTTGGCGCTGTCCCCCTTGGAATCGGAGAGCGCGGCGCGGCACGCATCGCGCAGCTGGTCCACGCAGTCCAGCTGTTCGCTGTTGAGCCCGTTGGGCAGAAGACCGCTCGGCACGCCGTCAATGGCGAGCTCAAGGTTGGCGGCGGCGTTGTTGAGCGCGTCCACGGTGATGCCGGTGTGCTTGCGCGCCCCGGAGGCGGCAACGTGCACCATCGCCACGGAGAGCTGGCCGGACACGGCGCCGGTCACGCGGTCCTGGAGCTCGTGGGCCTCGTCCACCACGACGACGTCGTACTCCGGCAGCACGGCCAGGCCCTCAAAGGCGCTGACGGCCAGCATCGCGTGGTTGGTGACGACAACGTCGGCGTCGGCAGCGTTCTGCCGGGCCAGCTCGCTGAAGCATTCGGCCGCGTGGGGGCATTTCTGGGCGCCCAGGCACTCCATGGACGTCACGGAGACCTGGCGCCAGGCCCGGTCCGTCACGCCGGGCATGAGCTCGTCCCGGTCGCCGGTAGCGGTCTCCTCGGCCCATTCCCGCAGGCGCACCACTTCCTTGCCCAGCTGCGAGGAGGGACCGCCCATGGCCGCGGCGAAATGCGGCACGCTGGTGTCCTCCCCCAGCGAGAAGAGCTGCCCCTCGGAGGGTTCCTCCGACGGGAAGCCGCCCTCGAGCTTGTGCCGGCAGGCGTAGTTGGAGCGGCCCTTGACGAGGGCAACCTTCACGGGCCGGTCCAGGGCCGGGGTGATGGTCTTGAGCAGCCGGGGCAGGTCGCGGCCCACGATCTGGGTCTGCAGCGCCAAGGTGGCGGTGGAGACCAGGGTGGGCTTGTCGCTGACCAGTGAATGGGCGATCAGCGGAATCAGGTACGCCAGGGACTTGCCGGTGCCGGTTCCGGCCTGGACCAGCAGGTGGTCGCCGCTCTCGATCGCGCGTGCCACCTGCCGGGCCATCTCGTGCTGGCCGCTGCGGCTCTGGCCGCCCATGCCGGACACGGCACGGTCGAGCAGCTCGATCACGAGCTGCTCGCCGGCCGGGCCCCCGCCCCGTGCGGAGTCGTTTCCTGCTGTACCCCCCGCGCCGGCGTCCCCCGGTCCAGGCTCGGTCACCGCTGCTTCAGTCATTGCTGATAAACGGATCCAGTTCAGCGGCGAAGCCTTCGCGCACCATCACCACGGCACGGGTGCCGGTTTCTTCGTGGTCGAGGCTGAGGATCTCGGCGTCGGTGTCGTGCAGCTTGCTGAGCACGTCCCCGCGGTCGTAGGGGATCAGCAGCTCCAGCTTCACGCTGGGCCGCGGGATGCCCTCGCTGATGGCCTTGAGCAGCTCCGGAATGCCCTCGCCCGTACGTGCCGACACGACAATGTGGCGCGCTTCGCGCTGCTTGAGCCGTTCGATCACGAAGGGATCGGCGGCGTCGGCCTTGTTCAGGACGATGATTTCCGGCACCTTGCGCGCGTCGACTTCGCTGAACACGGAGCGGACCGCGGCGATCTGGCCCTCCGGATCGGGGTGCGAGACGTCCACGACGTGCAGGATCAGGTCCGAGTCCGCAACCTCCTCGAGGGTGGAACGGAAGGCCTCCACGAGCTGGGTGGGCAGCGAGCGGACGAAGCCCACCGTGTCGGCGAGCGTGTAGCCCAGCCCGTCCGCGGTCTCGGCCTTGCGCACGGTCGGGTCCAGCGTGGCGAACAGTGCGTTCTCCACGAGCACCCCGGCATCGGTCAGCCGGTTCAGCAGCGAGGACTTGCCGGCGTTGGTGTACCCGGCAATCGCGACGGACGGCACCGCATTACGACGGCGGTTCGCGCGTTTGGTCTCGCGCGCCGGCTTCATCGCGGAGATCTCGCGGCGCAGCTTGGCCATCCGGGTGCGGATCCGGCGGCGGTCCAGTTCGATCTTGGTTTCACCGGGGCCACGGGAGCCCATGCCGGCGCCTGCGCCACCGACCTGGCCACCGGCCTGGCGGGACATCGATTCACCCCAGCCGCGCAAGCGCGGGAGCAGGTATTCGAGCTGGGCCAGTTCCACCTGGGCCTTGCCCTCGCGGCTCTTGGCGTGCTGGGCGAAGATGTCCAGGATCAGGGCCGTCCGGTCGATGACCTTGACCTTGACGATGTCTTCCAGGCCGCGGCGCTGGGACGGGGCCAGTTCGGCGTCGACGACGACGGTGTCAGCGCCGGTGGACATCACGATGTCCTTGAGCTCCTGGGCCTTGCCGGAACCGAGGAAGGTGGCCGGATCCGGTTTGGCCCGGCGCTGGACCAGGCCGTCGAGGACTTCCGAGCCGGCCGTTTCGGCCAGCGCGGCGAGTTCGCGCAGCGAGTTCTCGGCGTCCGCCAGCGTCCCCTCGGTCCAAAGCCCGGCCAGCACGACGCGTTCGAGGCGCAACTGCCGGTATTCGACTTCGGTGACGTCTTCGAGTTCGGTGGACAGGCCCGCGGTGCGCCGCAGGGCCTGCCGTTCCTCGAGGTCCTGCTGGTCCCCGTCGTAGCTGCTGTATTCCTCATCCCGCGAGGAGATCGCCTGGGCCTTGCCGAGCACCTTTTGGGGCTCGCCGGCATCAGGTGCTGCGGTGCGTGCAGGGGTCTCCTTGGAGAGAATCCGGTCGATAACAGCCTGGATTTCCTGCGGACTCATGTCCTGGGATGCTGAATCGGGTCCGGTGTTGGGCTGACTGGTCATGGTCTCCTTTAAAGGTTCGGCACCTTCAGAATAGTGCCGATCGGTGCTCTGTGGTGCGGTATTCGCGTTGGGCTGACGACTATCGGTCATCCGGGCCTCCTGGGCTGCCCGCGGCAGCGGTGCCTGGGCGGGGTGGGCTCCGACTCGGAGCGGTGGAACGGCGATGGAATGAAGGGAGGGTCAGGCGTGGAAGCGCGCCTGCTGTGAGGGGTGGGAACTGTCCGCTGAGCGCTGCTGGACTCTGGGTGGGTCGGGCGCCAGCCGGTCTTGGGATCACTCTGTCGGAACACAAGGGTCTGGCGCGCTGAGCGGAAGGTCACTACCTGCGTCGCTGCGGGGACGGGATTTGAACCCGTGCCGGCTACTTGAAGTTCAAGAACATGCATTTAAGACTAGCAGACTGTTATCCTGCCCCCGAACGGCGGGCGGAGCGCCGCTCGCCCGTCCGGTTCCCGTCCCGTCGTCCCGGTTTCCCATCGGGGCCGCGGGCGAACTAATCTGGCCAATTATGGAGTCTGCACATTATTTCAGCGCCCAGCCCGCCGGGCCGTTCACCCGCAAACCTCTGAGCGTCGAGCTTGCCGGTGAGACGCGCCGGCTGCAGACGTCTTCGGGGATCTTCAGCCCGGACGGGATCGACAAGGGCACCGCCGTCCTGCTCGCCGAGGTTCCCGCTCCGGCCCCGCAGGGAAAGCTGCTGGACATCGGTTGCGGCTGGGGACCGATCGCTCTGACCATGGCCCTGAAGGCACCGCATTCGCAGGTCTACGCGGTGGACGTCAACGAGCGCTGCGTGACCCTCACGAATGAGAACGCGGCGCTGCTGGGCTTGGGAAATGTCACGGCCAGCACTCCCGAGGCCGTGGACCCGGAGCTGCGCTTCGACACCATCTGGTCCAACCCGCCCATCCGGATCGGCAAGGACGAGCTTCATGCCCTGCTGCGCCTGTGGCTGCCGCGGCTGGCCCCGGGCGGCTCGGCGTGGCTGGTGGTCCAGAAGAACCTGGGCTCGGATTCGCTTCAGCGCTGGCTGGCGGCCGAGCTGGACAGCAGCTTCACGGTGACCCGGGAGAGCACGTCGAAGTCCTTCCGGATCCTGCGGGTCAAGAAAGCGTCCCGCTAGCGACGATCGCTGCCGGCCCGCTGAGCTCGACGTGCTCGGCCCCGTCGGCGCCGAGGAAGAACTTCACGCCCACGACACCGCCGGGCACATGGACGTTCCAGGCGTCGGGCGCGCCCTGGCCGGCCCAGTGGCGGATGGCGACGGCGGCGGCACAGGCACCGGTGCCGCAGGACTGTGTTTCCCCCGCTCCCCTTTCGTGAACGCGCATGGTGATGGTTCCGACGCCGTCGTGGACCAGGGGCTCGGAGGGGACGACGAACTCGACGTTGGTGCCGTGCGCCGGGGTGGGGTCAACCAGGGGTGCGGTGAACAGCTGGGTGGCCTCAAGCTCGGCCAGTTCGGCCAGCGCCACCACGGTGTGCGGGTTGCCCATGCTGACCGAGAGGGCGG